>JAQVCX010000059.1 GCA_028689545.1 Parabacteroides sp. | reverse complement strand
ATGCCTTCAAGCAGGCGAAGACGATTTATTTCCTGAGTAAGCGAATGCCGTGCTTGTTCTTGAGTGTAATTCTTTTCGTTCATTTGAATGATTCTTTTAGAGTCAACCATATTTACAAAAAGACAATTCTACAGGCAATGGTTTTTCCACCCTATCACAGGCGGAGAACAGGGAAAGAAGTAAAAACAGTAAACACAAAGCCACTCTCATTGTACCCCTATCCAACAATACTCTTAAGAAATCCCGTACCATATCCAAATAACTGCGTGAAAGAGGCTATCACGGATAGCAATCCTACCCGTAAATCGCATTTATTACGAAGCATAGCATCTATAAACAATAGAAAGACATAAATAATCAATGGCACGATAAACAACCAACAGAAGAATGAACCTATGACTAATGAACAGGCCGATAACGTGAATAACGCCGGCAAGCAATGTACCAGCTTCAAGGAACCGGGATGTTTCCGGTTCAAAGCGATCCTAGCTTCCCCCGAATGACGCACCTGACGGAAGAACTGCATAAAAGTCGTTCGTCTTTTATGGTAAACCCAAGCGGAGGGAAATAGCCGGGTCCGATAACCCGCCTCCATGATCCGCAGGCTAAAATCAATGTCCTCACCATATCGCATGCCGGAAAAACCTCCCAGATGCTCATATACATCCCGCCTTATTCCCATATTAAAACTACGGGGATAAAATTTATCCAGTTTCTTCTTTCCCCCGCGAATCCCCCCGGTCGTAAGGAATGAGGTCATCGCATAATTGATCGCCTTCTGGATCGGGGAGAATGAGGTGTGCGCCTTATCCGGGCCGCCGAACGCATCCACCGGGTAATGGCTCAAGGAGTCGTGTATATGCTCCAGCCATTCGGATGGCAATACGACATCCGAATCCAATATCAACAGATATTCGCCACGGGCCTCCTTCGCTCCATAATTGCGCGCCATACCCGGACCGGAGTTCGCGATCTCATAATAATGAAGATCCAACCGGCTTTGGTATCGCCCAACAACCTCCTTCGCCGGTATCTTCGAACCATCCTCCACCACGATCACCTCAAAACGGACATAGGTTTGCTCGCAAAGGCTTGATAACAGATCATCAAGCTCATCCGGCCTGTTATAAACAGGTATAATAATGGAGTATAATCGCATATCTTTGATATTTAGCAATATTAGCAGTGTAAAAATTAGTAATAACAATAGATTCTACGCATAATTTAGATGCGTGGAATTCGTGCAATATTCGTAAGATTTATCGACATCTGCAAGCGATTGGCCGATAATTTGGCGGATGAGTACGGCGCAACAAGAAAGGGCTACCCAAGAAATGAGTAGCCCTACTATTTAAAGCCTTAAAGATCAAAATGAATCGTATTAATACCCCGGGTTTTGTGTCAAGTTAGGATTCAAGCTCAAGATATCGGCATAGATAGAGAACACTGTCGTATATCCCGTCTTGTCCTCTTGGTAATCCAGCGAACTGGCGGAATGTTTCACGCCTACATAGCGGTCTACCGTAGCCTCGGTAAACTTGCCGAAACGGATCATATCTTGCCGGCGTACGCCTTCCCACGCTAATTCAAGCAGACGCTCGTCTAATAGCGTATCCAGCGTTACGTTTTGTAGCGGTTTGGCGCCTACACGGTTACGGACTTGATTCACCTCGTCGTCGCCATTCTGTCCTAGACGGATCTTGGCTTCCGCCTTCATCAACAAGGCATCGGCGAAACGGAAGATCACGCAGTCATTTCCATGTAAGTTTCCGCCATCTTGGGCGTTTTGATCGAACTCATATTTAGACATACGCGCTCCGGCGGTCTTGACAGATAAGCCATCCGAGGCTTCCATATATACCTTCGGGGCATTCGGCTCATATTTCAAAGGCACTTTCTGTCCGTCCCATTCCGTATAGATCGTCTTTCCGTCCGGGCCGGTCACCTCGCCCGTGAAATAAGTAAGCTGGCAACGAGGATCCTCGTCCGCCGTACCGAACTTAAATATATTCATCGCCCTCACCGTAGCGCAAGCGCCATTCCATCCGGATTGGCCGTAAGCGGTGGCGTGGTCGTAATGGCGGGTACGTACCAAGTTGTAGTCCTTAGCGTCTGGATAAGCGACCGGGTCCATAGGAACCGTGAAAATATTCTCCACCGAGGTCTCGTTCGCCACGGCGAAATTCTCCGAGAAGTTTCCCTGCAACTTATAGCCCAAGGCCTCCAACTTATCCACATAGGCGATCGTAGCTTCCCAAGCGTTCACCTCTTTACCATCGACGGTAAACTTGACGCTCTTTCCATCCGGACGATTGCCGTCCGTCCAGTTGTCGTCCGCATAAACCTCCGCGTTCAACGCCAACTTAGCCAAGATCATATAAGCCACCGGCTTGGTAATACGCCCATAATACTCACCCTTTTGGTTACTGCGATTATCCGAAAGATAAGGCAACGCCTCTTCCAGCTCCGTACGGACAAAGTCAAATACAACGCTACGCTCAGACTGCTTTACCTCCGCCATCGGTGTCGTGGAAGAAGTCACCAACGGAACACGAGCGAACAAGTCCAACAACTCATAATAGAAAAACGCGCGAACCGCCCGAACCTCTTCCAGATAGACCTTGAAATACTCCACGTCCGGCTGTTCCTCGGCGAAGGCTTGCAACTTATCGATACTCTGGTTGCATTTACCGATCTGCTCATACAAGAAGTTCCAAGAGTTCTTGGTCAAGTCATTCATCGTACCCCAACGGTGCAAGAAAATATTCTGCCACAAACCGCCATCTTCCCAGTCGCCGATACGGCAAGGAAGCATGGCCTCATCGCTGGAGAAGGTATTCAAATCATATACATGACGGTCGTTTCCGATGATCTTGAACATATTATTATACAGGCTCGCTACCGTGTTTACATAAACCAAGGTAGGGCTTTGAAACGCGGTCTCCTCGTCGAACGCGTCCGTCGGACGTTCTTCCAAGAAATTAGAACAAGACGAAAACGCCGTAGCCGCCGCGGCTATCATAAAACTATAGATAAATTTCTTTTTCATGACTCTTTAAATGGATTTAGAAGTTAACACTCAAACCTAATGAATACGTACGGGATAACGGATAGAAACGTTTGTTATCCATACCTAGGTCATTATTATCCTTATCGACCGTCGTACTGTTAATCATCGGAGATAAACCGGAGTAACCCGAGATCGTAGCCACATTGTTCACGGAGAAGGTCACACGGATATTCTTCACGTATTTCTCGATCTTCTTGCAATTGATATTGTAGCCCAACGTGATATAATCGATATTCAAATAATTACCATTCTCCAACCAATAATCGGAGATCGCTTGGTCGTAAATCTTGCTTTCCGGAGCCTCAGCCAATGCATTGTAAGTAGGGAACTGGCTCAGGTTCATGTAAGCCAACGACGTACCATTAAAGATCTTATGGCCGAAAGCACCGTTCATCTGCGCCATCAAGTCAAAGCGTTTGTAGCGGAAATTGAAGTTCATTCCCAAATAATATTTCGGCATGGCTTGGCCGGCGATATAACGGTCGCCACCATCATTGGTATCCAAACCTTCCTTTCCGTCGATCGTCTGATCCAAGTTATAGATATAACGGCCGTCGATCGCGTTTCCATTCTCATCCAAAGCCGGAGTCAAGCCCAAGCTACGAGGGATGTAGAATACGCCGACAGGCTGGCCTACCATCTGATAAACCACACGGTTGTTTCCTACGAAACCGGCACCACTCATGCTAGACAAATCCATATATTGTTTGGCTTGCAACTCTTGTCCCATATAAGAACCACTCAAGGAATTCAATTTATTCTTCTGGTAAGAGAAATTCACGCCCATGTTGAAGTCGAAATCCTTTGTCTTCACGATACCACCGTTCACAGCGAATTCCACGCCGGAGTTGGTCATCTCTCCCAAGTTCGCCAATAATTCCGGATATACGAACGGAGGAACCGGAACGGCGTATTTATACAACAGATCCGTCGTCTTAGAAGTGTACCAGTCCGCGGTCAACGTAAAACGGCCATCAAAAATACCAGCGTCCACACCCACGTCGAACGTCTTTTTCACCTCCCAACGCAAGTCCGGGTTCGAGTTGCGTGTAAAGCCATACGTAGCGGTAGAATTTCCATTGACGGAAGTCACGCCGTTCGGGCTCATCAAAGCCAACGAGTTATAAGCCTCGATAGCGTCTTGGTTACCGGTCAGACCATAACCCGCACGGAGTTTCAACTGGCTCAACCAAGCCACGTCTTTCAAGAAAGCCTCCTCATTCAACACCCAAGCGGCGGAAGCGGAGGGGAAGAAGCCCCATTTATTATTGGCACCCAACTTAGAGGAACCATCCGCACGTAAGTTCACGGTAGCGATAAAACGGTTATCATACATATAATTGAAACGACCCATGAAGGAAGCCAGACGATTCTCGTTTTGGAAAGAGGTCACGTCTCCGTATTTTACCGTACCACCCGCTTTCAGGTTGTTATAACCGAAGTAATCCGTCTCAAACCCGCGAGCTCCAGCGCTAAATCCCGTATAATGATACTTCTGTCCCTCTACCAAGGCCAAAGCGTCGATATGATGTTTCTCGTTCAAATCCTTGTTATACGATAACTGGATATTACCCATCAAGATATTCTGCTTATTATCCGCACGGTAACCATGCGCGTCGGTCGTCTGCGTAATCGCCTTCAAATCTTTCGGGATATACTTCATGTTCTCCTTCACGTTATACGTATAAGAACCGAATGCGCTCAGCTTCAATCCGTCCAGAATCGTCCAAGTCAATTTACCGTGTACGTTCACGTAAGCGTTCTTCTCACGATCCTGTATCTCAAGGCGTCCCAGCGGGTTCTGGATCTCGTTCGCGTAAGGATCCTCATCCCATTTGCCATCCGCGTTCTTCAGAGAAGGGAAGGTAGGGTTGTAGGTAGCGGCCGAATAGAAAGTCTTCTCATAGTCGTTCGTATAATCCACCTGTTTCAAGGAACCGAACATACCGAACTCGATCTTCAACTTATTGTTGAACATATTCTGTGAAGCGTCCAATTTAGCCGTATAGTTCTTCATACCGCTATTCTTGATAATACCCTGTTGGTCGATCACGCCAACAGAAGCACGATAGTTCGAGTCGTCGTTACCCGCGCCGAAAGAGATGTTATGGTTCTGCGTATAACCCAGTTGCTCGATCTCGTCGAAGAAGTTCGTATTACCTCCCATATCCAGCGGAGTCATGCCTAATGCCTTCGCCGTAGAACGGAACTCATCGGCGGATAACATCCTCAAGTTCTTATAAACGTTGCTGATACCGAAGTTACCGTTATAACTCAACGTCTTCATGCCGTTCTTACCTTTCACCGTAGTAACTACGATTACACCGGCGGCACCACGGGAACCATACTGAGCGGTCTCGGAAGCGTCTTTCAAGATCGTGAACGTCTCGATATCGGCGGGAGCGATCGCGTCCAGCATACTCAAGTCACCGAATACGCCATCGATAATCACCAACGGGTCGTTACCACCCGACAAAGAAGTCGTACCACGTACACGGATAGAAGGCTTAGCGGCAGGGTCGCCACCCGTCTTGGAGATTACCACACCGGCAACCTTACCCTTCAAGGATTCCAACGGCGTATTTACCACACCTTGGTTCATATCCTCTTTCTTGATACGCTCTACCGCACCGGAGATCGTACGTTTGCTACCCGTGGCGTAACCTACTACAACCACCTCATCCAACGCCTCTACATCCTCGCTTAGGATGATGTTCAGGCTCTGCTGTCCATTTACCGGAATCTCTTGCGATTTATATCCGATATACGAGATCGTCAGCGTCCCGTTTTTCGGAGCTTCCAAGGTGAAATTTCCGTCCATATCGGAAATCGTACCATTTGTTGTCCCTTTCACAAGGATACTGGCTCCAATAATCGGATCGCCGAATCGAGAGTCCTTCACTACACCTTTTACGGTAATTTCTTGAGCATAACTGCTAAAGGAAAGAAAAAGTCCCAAAAGAAGTAGGAACAGACCTCTTTCCCGCAAAGAGAAGAAATGCTTTTTCATGCTTTACAATTTAAGATTACTAATTAAATTTATTTATTCCGTTTGCTTGATAAAACAACCAAGAGGGAGGAATCCCCCCCCTCGACTTAGAATAATTTTTAACAGGAACAACTTGATAAGGTATTTAAGGGCAACAAATATTCCAAATATCTTGTTATAGAAAGAAATTAATAACTATTTTTGTAATCAATATAAACAATATCACCAAACATCAGAAAATGTGTAAGACAAAGGCATATACAGAAAATATGGATGCCATGAATGAATCGGTCGCTTTCCGATTCGACTTCTATAGTATGCCATCATTTAAGAATGATTTTGTAGAACTCTTGAGAAAGAATTTACCTGTCCAACAATTCACGGAAAGGCTTTTAACCGAGGAGGAGAAACAAAAAATCAACATAGACGCAATTTCATACACGTTAGATAATTCCATAGAAGAGATTATCAGCAAGAAGATATACAAATTCGAGCAATTCCATATGGCTAATTGTATGGCAGAACTATACATAGGGCCTTATTTCCTCTTTCTCTATTTGAAACGTAAGAGAGAAGAGCCGGTACGTTTGAAGGAATTAGATACGGTTTTCAATTTGCTAAAAAGTAAAAGTAGCGAGTTGAACTTATTAAATACGACATGTATTTTATCATTTAATAAATATTTAGGGGATAACGACTTATGGAAAGTATTCGATACGGACGCATTCCCATCGTTAGATACCAAGACAATGACAGTGGGAAGGTATGCGGATAGTCACTTATATGGAAATATGAATGTAGAGCTAGTAAGAGCCATTTCTAAAGGCACTTATAAAAAGGAGGATGGAGAAGTAATCGATCCTTGTTTCTATGTGAATATAATAGCGAATGGTACAATTCCTCAATTATCCCTACAATCAGACGATTTTCCTATAATCCTATCTAAATTGTTTAATCAAAGCCAAGATGAGGCAACCAAATGTTTTATAAATTGATCATAATTATGAAAAGAACAATAAGAACAAAAAATAAACATAACGATAAATTTACGAACGGAACTTTCACTCCCCAAACAGAGATGACACCAATCGTCTCTGGGGTAGTACGCAGTGTCAGGGTAAATGTATCCTCGAATCGTCCTTTTTCCACAGGTACCAAAGCTTATCGAACAAGTAAATTTTAGAAATGCTAAACTTAACTTTTCGTGTAAATGATTTTCAAGATCTATGGTTACGTATATATACCGTGGGATATCCGGTAGAAGGAGAAACCATACTTACTTTCATATGTGATGGCGATAATATTTTATACACGTCATTAACAGACTGCTATACTACCACCTCCTATAATCATATAAAAACATTGTTAAGTATAAATGGAAGCCCGCATATCGATGCTTTTATATGGACACATCCCGACAAAGATCACTCTGTCGGAATCCAAACCTTATTAGAGATGTATGACCCTACACACAAAGCCTTGATTTACCTACCGGAAGGGCTCTATACGAATTCCTCTTTTCCAGTCTGTGAAGAGGCTCAATCCGCTGTATTATATTTGAAAGAAAAGTATAATACCGGGCAAAAATATCAAATAATACCTGTCAGTCTATCAGAACATGAGAGTAGAAGCCTAATTAAAATCAGCTTCTACGAGAACATAAGCGACCGGATCATCCATTGCAAATATTTTTTCATGGCACCTTTCGGAGGATTAGTTTGGAGAAGGGTATCGACTGACGCTCATACCCCAAATGACTTATCAATCGTATATTCCATGTATTTCAATGGAGTAAACTTCTTGTTCTGCGGAGATTTGGCTGAACAAACCATCCAATTTTTAGATGATCAATACTTGCAAAATGCTTATTTTGTGAAAATACCTCATCATGGATCAGGCGAACCTAAATCATTTGTGGGGAAACTAGTTGAGATGAATGTAAAAAACGCTGTGGCGACAACAACTTCTTTCCATACTACAAACCCTAAAAAAGAGATACTTGATAACTATAAAACGATTAGTTCCGAAATAAATTGTACAGGCTCCAGCCATATATCATCAGAAGAATACGGGTGCATTGAAACCTCCTTTAACATCAAAAATCTAACAAACAATACTACATTATCGGGAAATGCCTACCAATATTACAAATCACCCCAATAAATTGTCTTTTTTACCAAGGGCGGGTAAAAGCGGGCCTAGTTGTTATATAATAAATTGATTTGATAAGAAAATAGAATACTTTTGTTACATTTGCCTCAATCTTTTATCTAAAGCGGTATGTGTGAGCAATTGTATCTAACGGATGATCGTCTTCTTTTCGATAAGATCAGAGGGGGCAACGCAAAAGCGTTCGAATACGCTTTTCGCAAGTTCTCCCCCCGTTTAGAGGCATTTGCCCAGAAATACACAAACGACACGGAGGAGGCGGAGGATATCGTACAGGATGTATTCTTGAAATTATGGGAAAGAAGGGAATTGCTAGATAACATCTCGCTGACCTCTTTTCTTTTCATGATGGTAAGGAATAGTTGTCTAAACTATTTAAAACACCGCCAGATAACCGATTCGGTACAGCAACGGATACCGGATACCGAGACTGTCGAGCGATTATACGCGGCAGACTTCGTACCCGACCCTTCCTCCTTGCTGATGCAAAAGGAACTGTCCGATTCGATAGACCAGATCATGGAGGAACTACCGCCCAAATGTAAGGAGGCGTTCGTTCTCAGCCGTCTGAATGGCTTGAAAAACCGGGAGATAGCGGAACATATGGCTATCACGGAGAAAGTGGTGGAGAAACACATCACCCGTGCCTTGAAACGATTCCGGGATGGATTAAGGCGCTATGCCTTATTACTGGGAACACTCCTCAGTCTTTGGAAATGGTAATAAAAGATTTAGTAAAACAAGAAAATGGAGAATAAACGATTCGAACATATAATTACACGGTATCTGAAAGGCAAGGCGACCCCGGAAGAAGAAGCGGAGTTGCTTCGAGCCATCCATGCCTCCAAGGAATGGGAGGCCGCTTTCCGGAAGCGAACCGCCGAATGGAATCCTTTGGAAGAGACTGAAGCCGATCCGGAAACAGATCGGAAATGGAATCGGATCGCTTCTATCATCACGCCTTCGGAATCTCAACCGCAATCCCAAGAGGCACCGGTTATTTCCTTGGCCTCAACTTCTTCCCGAAGAATAGGATTCTCGATAGCAGCAGTGATCTTACTATTGCTTATATCCGGAATTACCGTCTATTTCTTGAATCAAGGCGGACAAGCAGGGACAGGAAATGCCGAATGGCAAACGATTATAGCTGAGCAAGAGGATCGTTCGGTCCTTTTACCCGATGGTAGTTCCGTTTATTTGAGGGAAGACTCCGAGTTAAGCTATCCCGAGGTATTCGCCTCTTCCGTACGAGAAGTGAAAATCAAAGGAGAAGCCTTCTTTGAGGTCACTCCCAATAGTGAGCAACCTTTTATAGTAGATGCTTCCGGCTTATCGGTCAAGGTACTGGGAACCTCTTTCAGCGTACAGACCTCCGATCAAGGAAATGAGATCTCCGTGATCTTGGTAGAAGGAAAGGTGAGCCTGAATAACGCGCATGAGAAAGAATTGGTACAGTTGCATCCGAACCAAAAAGCCGATTATTTCGTGAATGACGAACATTATACGGTAACAGAGGTTGATGGAGAACGGCTTACCTCATGGAGAAAAGGGATCATCTCTTATGATAACGCTTCCCTCGATGAGATCGTACGCTTGATCGAACAAACCTATAAGGTCTCGCTCACGTACACACGTCCGGAAAACGATGATCAACGTTTCTCCGGTGCTTTTCTAAAGACACAAAAATTAGAAACCGTATTACAACAAACCGATAAACTCACGGGTACGAACTTGATTCTTATTCAATGAAGAGATATGCGCCACTGTTGTTAACCTTTCTTTTCCTCCCGCTGCTCATCTCTTGCTTCGATCTGGAAGAAGACCTATACGACCAGTTGGAGAAAGAGGATTATTATGTGGATTATGAATCCCTAATGGCTTCCGTCCTCCGTCCTTATGAGCACGCGAAATGGGCGGAGACTAATTTCTCTTTCTGGCTGCAAGAGTTATCGGCGGATCAACTCGTGATCACCCAAAAACGAGAACATTGGGAAGACGGAGGCGTATGGCGTATGATCCACCAGCATACATGGGATACGTACGAGAAAAACAGCGAGCAAATGTGGAACGCCTGCTATGGAGGTATCGGATATTGTAACAATACGTTGGCGGATATCCAAGAGTTATCATATGATAACTTCGGACTCGCAGAGTCCGACAAGCGCCAGCATATCGCCGAGCTTACCGCTTTACGGGCTTATTTTCAGCTTTTACTTCTGGACGCGTTCCGCATCCCCGCGATCTCCCTCACGACAGAGGAAGAGGTCGGTTCGGCTACCCCACAAGAGAATTTCCATTTTATAGAAGAGAGCTTATTAAACGCCATCCCCGATTTACCCAAGGCACCCGCCAAGAATTACGAGGGACGTATCACCAAAGGGGCGGCCGCCGTATTATTGATGAGGCTCTATTTTAACGCGTCTTGGTACATCAATATACCGATGTGGGAACAGACCGGAGCACTTTGCGAACGAATTCTCAACGGAGAGTTCGGCTCCTATTCCATCACCTCGGAATGGACTGACTTGTGGAACGCTGGTAATCAAGATTGTCCGGAACTAATCTGGTCTTACCCCCAGTCCCGGCAAGTTGGATATGATGATTTTTACTATCTATTTTTCATGCACTACCAAGCGCCCGAACGATTCGGTTGTGGCAAGGATTTGCCGGCGGCCTATAACGGCTGTCACCTCAGTCCCTCTTACGATCCATCCGGCAAGCCCTACCCTTATACGTTAGGACGCACGTTTTCCAAATTTCCTGATTCGGATCTCCGGAAGAAGAACTTCAAGGTACTCTCACAAGGCACTTACGAGGGATTATTCCTCTTCGGACCTCAACAGACATACAATAGCGACCAGCTTCAGTATGGTGCTGAGGAATGGGGAAATTGCCCCCTCATTTTCATAGATCAAGTAGCACGTTATTCCGACCATCTATCCGATACGAAAAAGAAAGCACTCATAGATAAACAATTATCTTCCGATACACCGTGGATTATACAAGATAAGCAATTCGCCTCCCTCGCATCCAATATCAAGACCGGTGAGGAGAATACGGGTATCCGTATCGTGAAATATCCGCTTTACCCATCCGAAGACATGGCGCTAATGGCAAATAATATCGTCGTGTTACGGCTGACAGAAGTTTATTATACGCTGGCAGAAGTTTCCTTCCGTCTGGGTAATCCAGCCAAAGCCGAAGCGATCTTGAACCAGATACGCAAACGGTACTATGCGCCGGAAGACTGGGAACAAGTACGTTACCCGGAAGATGGCGCCGTTCTTACCGCACAAGAATTATTGGATGAATGGGGACGTGAATTTCTAGCGGAAAAACGAAGACGTACCGATTTAAACCGGTTCGGCCTATTCACGACCGGTATCTGGTGGGATAAGCAACCCTCCGATAGTTACCGCCGGTTCTATCCGATACCTGCCCGGGCGATATCGGCCAACCCCTTATTGAAACGCTCGGAAGGATATATCTATTAACCGTTTAATCCACCCTATGCAAATCAAGATATACATATCATTCTTAATAACGGCTCTGTTCCTTTGCGTCCCACATACACGGGCCCAAGAGATCGAGGTTCCCATCACCTTGAATGAACATGGGACTCAATTAAGGGATGTATTGCGGAAAATAGAGCAACAATCCCCCTATCTTTTTCTATACAACGAGACTCAGTTGGATATGAACCAGAAAATCAATGAGAAAATAACCTCGCCGGATATCCATAAAATATTAGACCGCTTATGCGGACCGATCGGAATACGCTATGAGATCATGGACGTACAGATCTTATTGATGCCTAAGATCGATACGGGAAAACCCACGCCCTATCCGGTACCGGTTACGGGTTATATCACGGATGAAAAAGGGTCTCCCATGGAATTTGTCTCGGTAATCGATCTTCTTTCCGGTAAAGGAGGACTGACGAATGAGGAAGGGTATTTCCGCTTCTTTACGGATAAGGATTCGTGCCGACTGCAAATCTCTCATCTGGCCTATAAGCCGGAGCTAAGGACGGTGGGGCCTGACAACCGTCATTTACAGCTCCAATTGGTACCGACCGTCTTTAGTTTGGACGAGGTGGTAGCGATCGGCTACGGAACCTTGGCACGCAAGGAGCTGACATCAGCCGTGGGCTATGTATCCTCGGAGCGGTTCTTATCCGGGAAGGTCAATAATCCCATCCAAGGTATCAAAGGGTTGATCGCCGGAATGAGCATCTCTGGATCCTCCTTGTCCGATATAAACTCGATACCGGATATACAGATACGGGGCGCTGGTTCTATTTTGGCCGGAAACAATCCGCTAGTCGTGGTAGACGGGGTACCCGGAGTATCCTTGAATAGTTTATCTCTAGCCGAAATCGCCTCCATATCTGTATTAAAAGACGGATCTTCCGCCGCCATTTACGGATCAAACGGGGCTAACGGAGTGATCTTGATAACGACCAAAAGCGGTAAAAGCTCGGATAAGTTGCAGGCTAATTACCAAACCTACCTAGCTGCCGCTCACGAATATAATAGACCTCGTATCCTTTCGCCAGAAGCTTTTGTGGCGGCCGGGAGAGACACCGATCTAGGATACCATACGGATTGGCAAGCCGCTTTGATGCGCTCCTGCCCTTTGGAACAAAATCATGATTTATCGATCCAAAACGGATGGAAAAGCGGAGCGTTCCGTATCTCCATGAATTACAGGGACGGACAAGGTCTCGACATCGTATCCTCCCGGCGGGAGTACGCCTTACGTACCCATATCAGTCAAAATCTCCTCTCCAACTATCTGGAGCTCACTGTATCGCTCGCTTACAAAAAACAACATTTGCGTCTGGGTAACCATACGGCTTTCCAGCAGGCGATGCTAGCCAATCCTACCGCCCCGATCTATACCGACGAGGAGGAGACGGAGTATCTTTATCCTTCCGGTTTCGAGCGAGATAATCCCGTAGCCTCCCTAAAAGAGGAAAACCGGCAACAAGAGAACCAGTTCGTAACCGGCTCGCTAACCGCACGGATCAACTGGAGCAAACCCTTTTACTCCACCATCATGCTCGCCGAGAACCGGGAAGAGAGCGAGGATAATGTCTATTGGACCTCACGGGCCAAAGAATCCGTAGATAATAACCGGAAAGGGCGAGCGGATCGTACCTCTTCCAAATATGTGAACCGAACGCTAGACTGGACGAATCATTATGATAACACGTGGGACCAGCATACAGTCAAAGCGATGGTAGGCTATTCATACCAACGCTGGGATCATTCAGGCATGAACGCCGGGAACGCCGACTTCCCCACCGATTATTTCACGTGGAACAATATCGGGAGCGGCGCTTACCTGTCCGACGGAAAGGCTACCCTCAGCTCGTTTAAGAACTCCAGCAAGTTGATCAGTGTCTTCGCCCGGTTGAACTATTCCTACCGCGACCTGCTCATGCTATCCGCCTCTTACCGAAGGGAAGGTTCCAGCAAATTCGGGGCGAACCATAAATGGGGCAATTTCCCGGCCCTTTCGGGCGGTATACGTTTGAGTGAGTTACCCGCCTTTCAAGCGGAATGGTTGGACGATCTTAAATTCAGGGTTGGTTACGGGGTATCAGGACGCCATAATTTCTCGCCTTACCAATCGCTAGAGACATACGCCGGAGCAGGTAAAGTCATGGTAGACGGCAAATGGATCCAAGTATTCGGACCCAGCAATAACCCCAACCCAGATTTACGCTGGGAAAAAAGCCTGCATACCAACATCGGCGCTGAGGCGATCTTATTCAACTCCCGCCTCATGCTCTCCTTGAATCTATTCAAACGTACAACAAAAGATCTTCTATTTGTCTATAATGCGATCAAGCCTCCCATGATCCATGATAATATCACGACAAACGTAGGAACCATCCACTCCAAAGGATTGGAATGGGATATTAATTGGCTGCCCGTACGAACAAAGACCTTCCGGTATTCGGCAAGCCTCACGGGTAGCCTATTGAGCAGTACGCTGAAAAGCCTTTCCAACAACCAGTTCAAACTAGGCTATACGTATCTGTATGATCTTCCCGCCCCCGGACTACCCGGCCCGGCTATCCGTTTGGAGGAAGGAAAACCAATCGGCTCCTTTTTCGGTTGGCGCTATGCAGGAACCGACTCCGAGGGTAATATCTTGGTATGGAGCAAAGACGGGAGAAAGATCCCGACCACGGAACGCACCGAGGAAGACAAGACTTTTATCGGCAACGGCGTACCGAAAGTGCAGCTTTCTTTCAGCCATATGTTTACTTGGAAGCATTTCGATTTACGGTTATTTTTCACCTCTTGGTTAGGATACGACCTGTTGAATCTGAAGCAAATGTACTACGGGCTACAAAACGTACCGGTTATCAATCTTTTAGAAGACGCTTATACCCGTAACGATGCCATTAAAGGAGACAAGATCTATTGCGATTATTTTTTGGAGAACGGTAATTTCCTTAAATTAGATGAATTGACCTTGGGATATAAAATCCCTCTCCCTAACAATAAGTGGATTCAATCGCTACGTTGTTATTTCTCGGTAAATAATGTATTTACGCTTACCGAATACACCGGAGGCGATCCCACCAACATCAACGTGAATGGCGTAGAACCCGGTATCGAGACCACCTCCATCTATCCCGCAGCCCGCACTTTCACGCTAGGACTATCCTTACAACTCTAAAGTAATATATGCTCTAAACCGGGTTGCAGTAACATTTTCCACGAAAAGCAAGCGTAAAAGGAACAACCATATCAGTTAATTCCTAACTTTGTAAGCCTAAACATTATAAAACATGGTACAGAGATTCGATTACTTAGTGATAGGCTCGGGGATCGCCGGTATGAGTTTCGCGCTGAAAGTAGCCAATGAAGGCAAGAGCGTGGCACTCATCTGCAAGGCGGGACAAGAAGAAGCCAACACTTATTTCGCGCAAGGGGGTGTCGCTTCCGTGACCAACTTGAAAGTAGATAATTTCGAAAAGCACATAGAAGACACGATGATTGCCGGCGACTGGATCAGCGACCGGGAAGCCGTGGAGAAAGTAGTGCGTGAAGCCCCCGCCCAGATCGAGGCACTTATCAAATGGGGAGTCAACTTCGACAAAAAAGAAGGTGGGGAATTCGACCTGCACAAAGAAGGCGGACACTCCGAGTTTCGTATCCTGCACCATGCCGACAATACAGGAGCCGAGATACAAACAAGCTTGATACAAACCGTAAACAAGCATCCCAACATCTCCGTTTTCACGAACCATTATGCGGTAGAGATTATCACCCAGCATCATATGGGTATTATCGTCACCCGCCATACCCCCGGCATCAAATGCTTCGGTGCCTATGTACTGAACGAGGAGACGGGCGAGGTAGACACCTTCCTGTCGAAAATAACAATTATGGCCACAGGCGGCTGTGAGGCCGTTTACCGGAACACGACGAACCCGCTGGTAGCTACCGGAGATGGTATCGCCATGGTTTACCGCGCGAAAGGTCTCGTAAAAGATATGGAGTTCATCCAATTCCACCCGACCGCCCTATTCCATCCGGGCGACCGTCCCTCATTCCTTATCACCGAGGCTATGCGCGGATACGGAGCGGTTCTGAAAAACCAGAGCGGAGAGGAATTCATGCAAAAATATGATCCGCGCCTATCATTGGCACCTCGCGATATCGTAGCCCGTGCCATCGATAACGAGATGAAACAACGCGGAGAAGACCATGTCTATCTGGACGTGACCCACAAGGATCCGGAACAAACAAAGAAACATTTCCCCAATATCTATAAGAAATGCCTCAGCCTAGGTATCGATATCACGAAGGATTACATCCCGGTAGCCCCCGCGGCTCACTACTTATGCGGAGGTATCAAGGTAGACTTGAACGGACAATCTAACATCCGCCGCCTATATGCGATCGGAGAATGCTCGTGTACCGGCTTGCACGGCGGTAACCGCCTAGCCTCAAATTCATTGATCGAGGCGGTCGTATATGCCGACGCTGCCGCGAAACACTCATTAAGCGTCATGGATAACTATGAATTCAACCAAGACGTACCGGAATGGAACGATGAGGGAACGATCACCAACGAAGAGCGTGTATTGATCACCCAAAGCATGAAAGAGGTAAACCAGATCATGGAGGCATATGTAGGTATCGTTCGTAGTAACACTCGTCTGATCCGTGCGTGGAACCGTCTGGATATTTTATATGAGGAGACCGAGAGCTTGTTCAAGCGTTGTAAGGCATCCCGGGAATTATGTGAGTTGCGTAATATGATCAATGTAGGTTATTTGATCACTCGCCAAGCGATGGAGCGGAAGGAAAGCCGGGGATTACATTATACCATCGATTATCCACCGGCTAAATAGTTGATAATTGACAAGTGACAGTTGACAGTTGCGACAAGAGATAAAGCAACTGTCAGCTGTCAACTGTCAACTGTCAACTCGCTTAATAGTTCTGTTTCATCGGCTCGAAGTAAGCTTGCGGGTGAGCGCATGCCGGACAAGTAACCGGAGCTTTCTTTCCTTCGAATACGAAACCACAGTTACGGCATTGCCATAAAATAGGAGCCTCTTTCTCGAATACTTTACCTTCCTCTACATTAGCCAGTAATTTACGATAACGTTTCTCGTGCTCAGCCTCAACCTTTGCGATCATCTTGAAAGCTACGGCGATAGCGGGGAAACCCTCTTCTTCGGCGATCTTGGCGAACTCAGGATACAACTCGGCCCATTCCTCATTCTCACCGGCTGCGGCTGCGGCCAAGTTTTGAGCTGTTGTTCCAATTATACCTGCCGGAAAAGAAGCGGTGATCTCTACCATTCCACCTTCCAAGAACTTGAAGAAACGCTTTGCGTGTTCTTTTTCTTGCTCAGCTGTTTCCATGAAAACACCTGCTATTTGCTCGTAACCTTCTTTTTTAGCCGCGCTAGCGAAAAAGGTGTAACGACTTCTTGCCTGAGATTCTCCGGCAAATGATTTCAATAAGTTCTGCTCGGTACGTGTACCTTTAATACTTTTTTCCATAATGCTAATTTTATGTAGTAAATTAATACGTCTATTCTTTATATCGTTTTTCTTTTGACAGTTCAAAAGTAAGAATTAGTTTCCAAACAGTAGTCATTTGAATCTTAAATAATATCTATTTACTCATAGACATCGCCTATTTATCAATGACAAATGGCTTGACTCTGCATCAGACATACGACAAATCCCATTAGATTGCTTATAATACAAGGTATTGCGTCTTTAGATTTTTTACATTCTCTTTATTTTATTAACTTCGCGACCTCAAATCAACAGGCAAAAAGAAATATGAAGAACAAATTTGATTTTCAGCCCAAGCTTGTCTCGGCGCTGAGAAATTATTCCAAGGAGAAGTTCATGACGGATCTCATGGCGGGCATAATCGTCGGCATAGTTGCCTTACCACTCGCCATCGCTTTTGGTATCGCCTCCGGGGTAAGTCCGGAGAAAGGATTGATCACTGCTATTATCGGTGGATTCATAGTCTCCCTTTTAGGAGGCTGCAACGTACAGATCGGCGGGCCTACCGGAGCGTTCATCGTGATTGTTTATGGTATCATACAGAACTTCGGCATCGAAGGGCTTGCCATCGCTACCGTCATAGCGGGCATCATTCTGGTATTGATGGGCGTGCTGAAACTCGGCACCGTGATTAAGTTTATCCCCTACCCGATTGTCGTAGGTTTCACCAGTGGTATCGCTATCACGATCTTTACCACGCAGATGAAAGACCTGTTCGGGCTGACGATGGATAAAGTCCCCGCCGATTTCATCTCTAAATGGATCGCTTATTTCGAGGCGTTCGACACGGTCACACCTTGGGCATTCGTGATCGGCATCACCAGCATACTGATCATCGCGCTAAGCCCGAAGTTGACGAAGAAGATTCCGGGTTCCTTGATCGCTATCATCGTAATGACAATCATTGTTTACATCATGCGCAATCAGTTGGGTATTACAGGTATCGAGACGATTGGAGACAGGTTCACGATCAACGCGTCCTTGCCAGCCCCGGCACCGATCACGTTCAATATGGAGACGATCAACTTATTGCTTCCCTCCGCTTTTACGATCGCTATCCTTGGGGCTATCGAGTCCTTATTATCCGCTACGGTAGCGGATGGTGTGACAGGCGACAAGCATAATTCGAATACGGAACTAATCGCCCAAGGCGCGGCGAATATCATCGTCCCTATTTTTGGCGGTATTCCCGTAACCGGTGCCATCGCCCGTACAATGACCAATATAAATAATGGTGGGCGGACTCCGGTTGCCGGCATTATCCATGCCATCATATTATTATTGATCTTGCTTTTCCTCGGGCCGCTTACCAAGCACATCCCGATGGCTTGTCTGGCCGGCGTATTGATCATCGTATCTTATAACATGAGTGAGTGGCGTACGTTCCGTTCCTTAATGAAAAACCCGAAAAGCGATGTATCCGTTTTATTGGTGACCTTCTTCCTTACGGTTATCTTCGATCTTACGATCGCTATCGAGATCGGCCTTCTGATCGCGATGTTATTCTTTATGCGTCGTGTGGCCGAGACCACGCATGTATCCGTCACCACGGATGAGATCGATCTTTCCGACGAGGGCGAGATTCACCATGACGAGGAGGTCCTCTCCCTTCCTAAAGGCGTAGAGGTGTACGAGATCGACGGCCCGTTCTTCTTTGGCGTGGCAAACAAGTTCGACGGTGTTATGAAAGGTATGGGAGATAAACCTAAAATCCGTATCATCCGTATGCGTAAGGTCTCGTTCATCGATTCTACCGGCTTGCATAACTTGGAGAGTCTTTTCCGTCTTTCCGAGGCAGAGCATATCCAGATGATACTTTCCGGAGTCAATGAGCACGTACACCGCGTATTGACAAAATCCGGGTTCGATAAGAAGATAGGCGCGGAAAATATTTGTAGTAATATTAATGAGGCGGTAGCGAAAGCGAAGGCTGCCGTACAAGCCTAAACTCATATCTTATATTATCAGACAGTGGGAGACGGGGCATGCCCCGTCTCTACAATTGGGTATTTATTCTGGTAAATAAAGCATATCATCCGGTAAGACGGATTCTTTGATTGTACGGCTGGAAACCCCTACCTCTAGAGACTCGCCCATATAATCCTCGAAATACAAAACCTTCAGCTCGTGGAAACCTGCGTCCAGCGCTACCTTTCCTTTGGCTAAACGAGCGTTGTGAGAGCCATCGTTATCTACGACCGCCTTACCATCTATAAATAACCTCGAGCCATCATCCGAATACGTATAAAAGCGATATACACCCTTCTCGGGGATATTTATCAACGAACGGAACTCATAAGCGAAATGATCCTTCACCGGAGCCTCTTGAATGGAGATATTTTTCATCGTACCCTCTTTCACCTTCGTGGCGGAAGCCATCTGATCCGTATGCTTAAACTTCCCTTCATAATACGTATAAGCTACGCCTTGCTTTTTAGGTTTTACTGTTTTGGCGGGTAAGAATTGCATAGTTTCCTCATCTTTCGAGGTCAAGCCAGACGGATAATAATAAGTATACTCCCGTCCGGACGGGGTACGGATCCAAGAATCAAACTCAAACGTACCCTCACGCAACTCGATGACACGGCCGCCCCGCTCGAAATCGCCATAAGCGTCCCATCCGGATACGCGCCCAAAGGCTAGCCCCACGTTATATAGCATTCCTATATAATCGTTATCATGGTCGTGCCCGGCAAAAGTAGCCATCACATCTTTCATGTCCACCAAGGAAGCGAAGAGACCCGTGTTGATATTCGGCGAGGCCACTCTCTCCTCTTTTTGCCCCAACGTAGTCTCCGCCCCCACGATCTCATTATATTCCAGCAAAGGGATATGGAAAAAGGCCAAGGCGGGCAAGGGCTTACCGCCATTCTCTTTCGTATAACGGCTACTTTGCTTACGATACCAATCAATCTGGTTAAAATGAATCCAGTCATACGTGCCGTAATCCTTTAAAGTAGGATAATCATTCGAATCCAGGCAATACAATAAGGCCGCCGGTCTCTTTCCGTCCGAACTATAAACCGGGACTACATAATTACCGGCTCCCTGAATGTCATCCGGACCTTTTTCCCCTATAAAATAAGGTGATTGCGTAAGCATTTCGTAAATCTCACTTTTAGGGACGATCTCGGCATCATGATTTCCCATCATGACCGCAAACGGCACCTTGGCCTCCTCAAATATCCCGACCACCGATTTCCATCCTTCCAAACCCGGATTAGCCGTCACCACGTCACCCGTCAGCATCGCCACATCCGGATGCTCCGCTTTCAATACGGACTGGATCGTAGCGACCGTCTTAGCGCATTTAGATGATTTCTGATCCCAGTGAATGTCCGTAAACTGAGCGATCTTGAATTTGCCATCCTTAAAGAAAAGTTGCTTTTGGGCAAACAAACTTAGAGGGATACAACAACACACGCATGCGATTGCCAATAGAAATGTCTTTTTCATTTTCATCGTTTCTTTTAAAAGGTGACGCAAGACTCTTGAGATTTGTTTATCGCATTAGGTTCTTTATGTCCTCTACGGATATGGAGAGCTTTTCTGCTATCATTTCCTCACCCATGCCGACATCTAGCAAGGCTTTAATCATATTTCCCATCATCTTATTTTTCTGCTCAAGCTCTTGAGACTTCTGCTCAAGCTCTTGAGACTTCTGCTCGATCTCTTGGGACTTCTGCTCGATCTCTTGGGACTTCTGCTCAATCTCTTGAGACTTCTGCTCGATCTCTTGGGACTTCTGCTCGATCTCTTGAGACTTCTGCTCGATCTCTTGAGACTTCTGCTTAAGCTCTTTATCTCGCATCATTATCGCTGTGTCACGGGCCTCGATCTCCGAGAGAATCTCATCCTCCACCTGCATATCCCGACGAATCTCGGGAGAGGCCGCAGCCAACACCAAGCGGTTCAAGAGGAGGCGTTCGTCATGCTCCATGCCCTCATCATTAATATTGAGCAAATGCTCATCGGTGGCTATTCGGTAATCCTGGTCAAAGATACTCAAGATACGTTCCAAATGATTACGCGCGTTCTCTTTCAGATAAGGGATTTGAACGATGATGCTATCATGCGTCAAGCTCTCTATAAAAGCATCGGGAACACCCGTGTCGATCTCATGGTCATCAGAATCAAGATAACGACGTCGCACATATACGACAGGCTGTTGCAAATCGCCTACCTTATGTCCAAGGATATAGATAGATATGATTGGCAGGCCAAACCCCTTAGGGTTATTCTCTTCCAACATATTATCCTTACTCAAATACTGGGTACCCAAATATTGCCGGAAACGCAATGTCTCGGTGGCAAGCCACGTCTTTTGAAGCTCTATCAGCACGAGTTGCTCCTTGCCGGAAGCATCCACAAGCTTGGCGGAAAAGTCTATACGAAACAAGGAGATACGCGTTTGCTGCAGATTGGTGTACTCATTCCTGCGCATCTTCAAATCCTGTACGTCACGTTTCAACAAGGCCGAGAGAAGAACCTTGGCCGCGCGTTCATCTTCCATTAGGAACTTGAACACGGAATCATATATGGGATTCGCTATTAGTGTCATGATGAGATATTTTTAATGATTTCTCAAATATACAACTAATCAATCTATTTTCATAATTATTTTCCAACTGTCTCAAACAAAAGCTATATATAAATCCGCGAGCCGTGTTTTTTGGTCGAAGCGCGGGCTCTCTTTTACTAATTTCTCACAATCCTCAAGGCTCATTCCCCCTTTAGGCTCTCCCCAATACCAAAGCTTGGGCGTGTTCTGTTTCTTACTTGTAGACTCCATAACTCACTTTTTTTATTGCTAAGACAGGGAAAAACCAGAATACCCCTATCCGCAAAGTATATAAAAGATTAAAATAAAGTAAATTTATACCCTACAGACAGACCTAGCTTCAAATCTTTGTCATTGTCTTTTTGTAAATATGGTTGACTCTAAAAGAATCATTCAAATGAACGAAAAGAATTACACTCAAGAACAAGCACGGCATTCGCTTACTCAGGAAATAAATCGTCTTCGCCTGCTTGAAGGCAT
>JAQVCX010000058.1 GCA_028689545.1 Parabacteroides sp. | reverse complement strand
ATGGAGAGAGAGGCCCGTGCGTTGAACAAGGCGTTCATGACGCTCCAAACGAAAGGCCGTCCTTATATTATCTTGAAATGGGCGCAGAGCGAGGACGGGTTTATCGATCGTTTGCGTACGGACGTGTCGGAGCCGGTCACGGTCTTGTCTTCTCCGGAGACTTCCCGCTTGGTGCATAAGCTGCGCTCGGAGGTGGCGGCTATCATGGTGGGTACACGGACCGCCTTATTGGACAATCCCTCATTGAACGTGCGCCATTGGTCCGGTAATTCTCCGGTTAGGGTCGTGTTGGATCGCCGGCTCGTTGTTCCCGATTCTTATCGGTTGCTGGATAATTCCTCCCGTACATTAATATTTACGGAGCGGGAGCGGGAAGATCGGGAGAACGTGGAGTATATCCGGATTGATTTCGATGGCCCGGTGATCCGGCAAGTCCTAGAGCAGCTCGCTGCCCGGAAGTTGGACTCCTTATTGGTGGAAGGCGGGACCCGGTTGATTGATTCTTTCGTGGAAGCTGATTTATGGGACGAGGCGAGGGTGGAAACGGCCCCGGTTCGCCTATATCAAGGGGTGCGTGGACCGACGCTTGGAAAGGAGGCTGTTCGCGGCATCGCCGGGCGTTCGGTTGTGAGCTTTAAAAATCATAACTATGAATTTTAAGACTCATATAATCAACTAAAATATTATAAATATTAGCAGGTATTAGGGTGAAAGCAAAAAATGTTTCTACTTTTGTGCCTTTATATGCGACAAACTTATGTTTTTGATGAAAAATAAATTAGTACTATTTATAACAGGTTGTTTTGCATTGGTGTTGTCTTCCTGTTTGAAGTCGGAAGATATCACTGATATAGAATTGGTTAAAAACTGCCAAATATCCTCTTTTAAACTAAGCAGTGATTCTATCTCGGGCTTGGATACCGTGAAGTTTACGATCGACCAGCTGACGGGACGGGTCTTTAACATAGATTCCTTGCCTTATGGTACGAAGGTAGAGAAAGTCCTTTGTACGATTACGGCTGCCAGTAACTATTCGCTTAGCGGCATAGAGGTGAGTCCGTCGGCCTATAAGGACTCTATTTATTATTTAAATAATTTGTCGGACTCCATTGATTTCTCCGCTCCGGTAAAGTTCGTGGTCCATGCGTATGATAAAGTCACGACCAAGGTCTATATGGCGCAGGTGAACGTGCATCAAGTGGTTCCGGACTCCATGGTTTGGAGTATGTACGCGAATCCTATGCTTGGCATTACCGTGAAGGACCAGAAGGTGGTAACCTACGATTATAAAGGATCGGAGAATTACTTTATGTATGTGAAACCCGCCGAATCTGGTAAGCCTTACCAATTGTATTACGCTCCGGTAAGCGCGCCTAAAGGCTGGCAATCCTTATCCTTGGCTGGTCTGCCTTCCGAGGGACTTTTGATCTCCCAGATCACCGAGTATAACAATGCTTTATATGTGCCGGCTAGCAATGGCACTTTATATAGATCCGAGGATGGCTTGACTTGGAGCGCTGTAGATAACACCCCTTCCGTGAAATACATTTTGGGTAGCGTGGAGCAGGGCGCGAAACAGCCTTCCGCTTTAGCTACGATCGTGGATCGGGAAGGAAAGCTTGCGTTCTGCGCGATGAACGAATCCATGGAGTGGATCGCCGGTGATGCGGTGCCTAGCGGATTCCCCGTTGCCGGATTTAGCAATCTTCAATATGCCGCCATGTATCATGAGTACTTGATGATCGCCGGCGGACGTGCCGCGGATAACCAGATGGTTAATACGACTTGGGCTACCATGAACGGTACCTCTTGGGCGTTGATGGCTTCCGGTGACGCTAACTTCACGAAGCGTGAGGGAGCGATGATCGCTCATTATGACGATAGATTTTTCTTGATCGGAGGTATCGACGCTTCGAATAAGGCCTTGAAAGATATGTATCAATCGATAGATTATGGTATTTCTTGGTCGTTGATCGACTCGATGGTGGTTTTACCCACCGGCTATGCGGCGAGAGGCTTCTCCTCAATCATTGTGGATAAAGAGAATTTCGTGAACATTTTCGGAGGAAAGACCAGCACCGGTTCCAATGACTTGAACCAGCTTTGGAGGGGGCGTATCAATCGTTTGATCCCGAAGGAATAGAAAAGTTTGACAGGAAATGTATAAGAGGCTTCTCATAATCATCCTATTGGCGGGTACGATCCCTACGCTTTGGGCGCAGGAATATAAGTACGAGATCGGTGGTATGGCTGGTGGTGCCTTTTATATGGGCGATGCCAACAAGAATACGATATTTAAAGGAATGAATCCGGCGGTGGGAGCCGTGTTCCGGTATAACATCAACTTTCGTTGGGCCTTGAAAGCCAACTTGATGTGGGGACAGGTTTCCGGTAAGACCGAAGGCATGGAGAACGTTTTCCCGAATAATGCCCAGACCTCTTTCAACCGTAGTATCATGGAGTTGGGAGGACAGGCGGAGTTCAACTTTTTCCCGTATAGCGATAAGTTCGACTATGCGGGGGCGAAGCGTTTCTCTCCTTATGTCTTGGTGGGCATAGGGCTGACGGTGGCTCCGGGTGGCGGGAAGACTTTCGCCAGTCCGAATATCCCTTTAGGCGTGGGCATGAAATATAAGATCAAGAACCGTCTCAATTTAGGGTGCGAGTTCTCGTTTCGTAAGTTATTTGGCGATGGCCTGGAGGGAAAGGACATGTTGGACGATCCGTATGGTGTTAAGGGTAGCGCTCTGAAGAATAAAGATTGGTACTCTTTCTTGTTGTTGTCGGTTACATGGGATTTCGGCCCGAGGTGTCGTACTTGTAACAATGCGAAAAATATGAGTGAATATTAGTAAGATAAAAAATGTCGTTGATTGATAAAATAGACAAGAATCACTTGCCACGGCACGTGGCAATTATTATGGACGGGAACGGACGTTGGGCCAAGGCGAAGGGGAAAGACCGTAGCTTCGGGCATCAGGAAGGCGTTGTCTCGGTCCGTAAGATTATGGATGCGGTCACTCAACTCGGATTGAAATATCTGACGTTGTACACTTTCTCTACCGAGAATTGGAATCGTCCGGAAGAAGAGGTACAGGCGCTGATGAGCTTGCTGGTCTCCGCCATTCACCGGGAGACTCCGGACATGATGAAGAAAAACGTTCGCCTTACCGCTATAGGCGACCTTTCCCGCTTGCGTGAGGATGCTTATAATACGTTGCAAGAATGTATCGATATGACTTCGGCGAATACGGGAACCACACTTGTCCTGGCGCTAAGTTATTCCTCTCGTTGGGAGATCACCGCGGCGGCCAGACAGCTCGCCCAAGAAGTCTTGGAACAGAAAATAAACCCCAATGATATAACCGAGGCTATGGTCTCGGACCACTTGACGACCAAGAATATCCCCGATCCCGATCTTTTGATACGGACCGGAGGAGAGAAACGCATCAGTAACTTCTTGCTATGGCAGTTGTCATATGCTGAATTCTTCTTTACGGATGTGTTTTGGCCGGATTTCAGAGAAGAAGAATTGTATGAGGCTATATTGTATTACCAGCAACGTGAGCGTCGTTTCGGTAAGACAAGTGAGCAATTAATCTTATAAACAATAGCTGTTATATGTACAAAAGAATAGTGCTGTTTTTTATTTGCTTGGGTTTCGCTTGCGGTGCGTTTGCCCAAGAAATAGACACAACCCAAGTTGAGGCGCCGGCGGAAGTGCCGGTCATTTCGTACTCGTTGGCCGCGAAGAAATACAAGATCGCGGATATAAAGATTACGGGTATCAAGAATTATGATGATTTTGTGTTGATCGGCTTCTCGGGCTTGTCGGTCGGCGATGAGGTTACCGTACCGGGGGATGAGATCACTACAGCAGTGAAACGTTTTTGGAAACATGGCTTGTTCTCGGATGTGAAGATCTTGGCGACGAAGATCGAGGGCGACCAGATTTGGCTGGAGATCCAGCTGAAGCAGCGTCCGCGTATCTCGCAAGTCAATTACCACGGTATCAAGAAAGGTGAGCGGGAGGACTTGGAGGCGAAGCTGGGCTTGAAGAAAGGCTTCCAGGTGACGCCGAACGTCATGGACCGTGCGAAGATCGTGATCCAGAAGTTTTTCGATGGCAAGGGCTTTAAGAACGTGGATGTCGAGATCGAGCAAAAGGACGATCCCGCTAATGAGGGCGAGGTGATCGTGGATATCAATATCGACAAGAATGAAAAGACCAAGATCCATCGTATCTATTTCGAGGGTAACGGGAAACTGACCGCCCACGAGCTGAAGAAGGCGATGAAGAAGACGAACGAGAAGTTCAGCTTGCCGAACGACTGGAAAACCAGTGTCCTGGAGATGTTCAGCACGAAGAAGTTCACGACCGAGGAATATGAGAATGATAAGAAAAATGTAATCGCTAAATATAACGAGCATGGTTATCGCGACGCCGTGTTGTTGTCCGATAGCGTGACGAACTTCGACGAGAAGAAGGTAGATATCTTCTTGAAAGTGGATGAAGGTGAGAAATACTATTTGAAAGATATTCGCTTCGTGGGTAATACGCAATATTCTACGGACTATTTGATGGCCGTGTTGGGTATGAAGCCGGGCGAGGTGTATAACCAAAAGAAATTGAACGAACGTTTGAGCGCGGACGAGGATGCCGTCTCGAATGTCTATTTTAATAACGGCTATTTGTTCTTCAACGCCGATCCGGTAGAGGTGGATGTGGCGAATGACTCTATCTCGTTAGAGATCCGTATCCAAGAGGGCCCGCAAGCGACGATCAACCGCATTATCATTAATGGTAATGACCGTCTGTATGAGGATATCGTTCGCCGTGAGTTGCGTACGAAGCCGGGTATGTTGTTCAGCCGTGAGGACTTGATGCGTTCCGTACGTGAGTTGGCCCAGATGGGACACTTCGACCCGGAAAACATGAATCCGGTGCCGCTGCCCGATCCTGAGAATGGAACCGTGGATATCGAGTATAACTTGGTTTCAAAGGCGAACGACCAGATCGAGTTCTCCGCGGGTTGGGGACAAACGGGTGTGATCGGTAAGTTGAGCTTGAAGTTTACGAACTTCTCCATGAAGAACTTCTTGAACCCGAAAACCTATAAGGGCATCATCCCGCAAGGTGAGGGACAGACATTGACATTGAGCGGACAGACGAACGGACGTTACTATCAAGCTTATAGTATCTCCTTCATGGATCCTTGGTTCGGTGGTAAACGACCGAATACGTTGTCGGTCAGCGCTTATTTCTCAAAACAAACGGATATCAGTAACAACTACTTGAGCAATACGGGATATGGCTATAGTGGTTATCCGTATTCCGGATATTACGGTGGAAGCTACGGCTACGGCAGCAACTATTATGGTAATGGTTATAATAACAATAGCTATGAGTACGCTTACGACCCGGATAAATCGATCATGATGCTTGGTGTAGCGGCCGGTTATGGTAAACGCTTGAGCTGGCCGGACGACTACTTCCAGTTTATGGCGACGTTGAACTATCAGTTGTATATGATGCACGATTGGGACTATTTCTTGGTTAATAACGGAAATTGCCACAATATCAACTTGGAGTTGATGCTGCAACGTAACTCTATCGATAACCCGTTGTACACCCGTAAGGGCTCGCAATTCATGTTGTCTGTAGCGGCCACGCCTCCTTATTCCTTGCTGGATAATAAGGATTACGGGGCGATGTCGAGCACAGATCCCGAGAAGTATAAGTTTATCGAGTACCATAAGTGGAAGTTCAAGGCGAAGATCTTCTCACCGTTGGCTCCGCTGACCGTGAAACGTACGCCGGTATTGATGACCCGTGTTGAGTATGGTTTCTTGGGAACCTATAATAAAGATAAGAAATCTCCGTTCGAGACCTTCTATATGGGTGGTGACGGTATGAGTGGTTACTCCAGTACCTACGCCCAGGAGACGGTTGGCCTGAGAGGTTATGAGAATGGTAGTATCGCCGGTAACGGTGGTTACAGCTCCTATGGATACGCTTACTCTCGCCTGGCGATGGAGTTGAGATATCCGTTCTTGCTGGAGCCTTCATCTACAATCTACGGATTGGTATTTGTGGAGGCTGGTAACGCTTGGACTAATTTGAAGGATTTCAATCCGTTTAACTTGAAGCGCTCCGCTGGTGTCGGTGTCCGTATCTTCTTGCCGATGATCGGTTTGATGGGACTCGACTGGGCGTATGGTTTCGACGAGCCGAATTATGGATCTAGTGGTAAACGTAGCGGTAGTAACCTGCACTTTATCATCGGACAGGAATTCTAGGAAATATAGATCGGGTATAGCTCCGTATGTAGAGACGGGGCGTGCCCCGTCTCACTGCTAGCTAATGGTATTTTAGTTACTATTTAGAGGGGATGAGACGGGGCACGCCCCGTCTCTACGTTTAAATAAATACTTTTAACTAATATTGGTAGGCTGTAAGTAAACGCTCTGTTATATTTGCAGTCATAAAGTAGAACTATAAATAAAGAGAGTATGAAAAAGATTATCACATTGAGCTGTCTGATGTTGCTTTGTTCTTTTGCCGGCATGGCACAGAAGTTCGCTTTAATCGACATGGAATATATATTGAAGAATATTCCGGCTTACGAAATGACGAATGAGCAGTTGAGCCAAGTTTCCAAGAAATGGCAAAATGAGGTGGAAGCGATTCAGCAAGAAGCTCAGAATCTGTATAAGACTTATCAGAGCGATCTGGTATTCCTATCGGCCGAGATGAAGACGAAGCGTGAGGAAGAGATCGTGAAGAAAGAGCAAGAGGCCCAAGACTTGAAACGTAAATATTTCGGTCCGGAGGGTGAGTTGTATAAGAAACGCGAGAGTTTGATGAAGCCGATTCAAGATGAGGTCTATAATGCGGTGAAAGAAATCTCGGAAGATAAAGGGTATCAAATTGTTTGGGATCGAGCTTCAGCTATGAGCATTATTTTCGCTTCTCCGAAGATCGATATCAGTAATGAAGTGCTGATTAAGTTAGGATATTCAAAATAAATGCTTACATTTGTGCGCTTTATGCATGAATAGTGTGAGAGCTTGATTAATAACAAAGTAATTATATAGTAAAAATGAAGAGACTTATTGTTTTATTGTTGATGATGCTTCCCCTGGGAGCTATCGCCCAGGAAGTTAAGATTGCGTTTGTAAAAACTCAAGAGGTGTTTATGGCTATGCCGGAGGTGTCTGGTATGGAAAAACAAATGGCAGACTTGAATGAGAAATATAGAGTTGAGTTGAAGCAAATGCAAGATGAATACCAAAAGAAATATTCAGACTTCGTGGCGCAGCAAGATTCATTGACAGAAAATATCAAGTTGAGAAGAATGCAAGAGATCCAAGACATCCAAGAGCGTATGGATAACTTTGTGCAGGTAGCTCAGCAAGACGTACAAAAGAAACAACAAGAATTGCTGCAACCGATCCAGCAGAAGTTGCAAGAGGCTATCCAGAAGGTAGGCGCGGAGAAGGGATATACGTATATCATTGATCCGGCTGCGTTGCTTTATACGGGTACTAATGCGGTAGACGCGACTCAGTTCGTTCGTACGAAACTAGGTTTGTAATTAGAGAAAATTATTCTATAGAATAGAAGAGAGGGTGTTTTCCGAAAGGATTGCACCCTTTGTACTTTATAAAAGAAAGGTTACTGGTATGTTTCCACAAGCTCCCGGTCCGATCGGGATTTTTGATTCGGGGTATGGCGGACTTACGATTTTCGATAAGATCCATCGGCTAATGCCCGGTTATGATTACGTTTATCTGGGCGATAACGCCCGCTCACCTTATGGTACCCGTTCGTTCGAGGTGGTTTATCAATTTACCCGTCAGGCGGTATCGCGCCTGTTTGAGTCGGGCTGCCAATTGGTGATATTGGCTTGTAATACGGCATCCGCCAAGGCGCTTCGTACCATCCAGCAAAGAGATTTGCCTACCTGGGACCCCGATCGCCGGGTGCTGGGCGTGATCCGCCCTACGGTTGAGTTGGTAGATACGATCAGCCGTACCAAGCATATCGGGATCGTAGGTACGAGCGGTACGATCACCTCCCATTCTTATACGATCGAGATCGGTAAGATGTACCCGCATATCCAAGTGACGGGCGAGGCTTGCCCCATGTGGGTCCCTTTGGTGGAGAATAATGAGTTTAACTCCCCGGGCGCGGACTATTTCGTGAAAAAGCATATCGATCATATCTTATCCGCGGATCCGCGGATCGATACGCTTATCTTGGGATGTACTCACTATCCCCTTTTGATCGATAAGATCCGTGCTTTTCTTCCTTCCGGCATTACCTTGTTCTCGCAAGGCGAGCACGTAGCGGAGAGCTTGCGGGATTATCTGCGGAGGCATCCGGAAATGGACCGTAAGCTAACGAAGGGCGGAAGTAGCCGCTTTCTTACCACGGAGTCGGCGGAGAAGTTTTCAGAGGCGGCCTCTATCTTCATCAATACTCCGGTCTCGGTCTCCCAGATCGAGCTGTGACGATCCTTGATCCGTATGCTGTCATGTGGATGAACGCTGTTTATACGTTCCTCCTTCCTTATGAATACCAGAAAGCGATAGGATGAATACATCTGCGCATCTAGTAGGATTCTACAGATCACGACGTGGTCTGTAGAGTTCACGTCGTGGTTTGTATAATTCACGTCGTGGTCTGTACAAACCACGTCGTGATCTGTAGAATAGAGCAAGGGGCGAGAACGTATAGGTATAGAGAGAAACAGGTATAATACCTTATCCTCTCTTGAATTCTTGCCGGATGTCTGTCTCCTACGGCAAAGTCTGCCGCTCTCTTATTGGATGTCCTTACCGAAAGGAGCCAATGCTAGAGCCGCCATCTTGAAATGTTGCATGCCGAAAGGGATACCGACAATCGTGATACATAGCAAAAGGCCAAACCCCAAATGCGTAAGGCAAATCCAAAAGCCTCCTACGAAGATCCAGATAACGTTCATGATCAGCGACAGGCATCCCCCGGAATTACCCTCGTCTACGACACGGCTGCCGAAAGGCCATAAAGCCAGTATCGCTAGCTTTAAGGTCTGGAGGCCAAAGGGTATGCCTATGATCGTTACCATTAGTATCAAGCTGGATATCAGATACTCTATGCTCGTTATAATCCCCCCGAAAAGTAACCATACTATATTCCCCAAGAATTTCATACGCTAGTTATTTAAATGGTTGATACTATCTTTCTCATATATAACAGATGCTTTGCTAACCGTGGCTATATGAAAGCTATCTATTTCCGCCAAGATGTGTCGCTTAACGAGCGCGAAGCTATCCCTGTAGGCCGGTTTCACCGGCTCGGAGGGGGGAGCTTCCATCTTTAGCGGATCGATAGGTTCCCCGTTCTTGTAGACACGGAAGTCCAGGTGCGGCCCGGTAGAGAGCCCGGTGGAGCCTACATAAGCGATCTCTTGGCCTTGTTGCACGTGGCTGCCCGCCTGGATTCCTTTGGCGAAGCGGCTCAAGTGCATATAAGTCGTGGTGTACGCGGAGTTATGTTTCACTTTCAAGAAATTACCCCCGCCGTTTTGATACCCCTTGGCGATCACCGTACCCGCCCCTATACTGCGTACCGGCGTGCCGGAAGGGGCGGCGTAGTCAACGCCATGATGCGCCCGGTATCGCTTGAGGATCGGGTGGAAACGGGCGTTCGTAAAACGGGAAGTGATCCGGAAGAAGTCTAACGGCGCTTTTAGGAACGCCTTGCGAAGGCTGCTCCCTTCCTCGTCGAAGTATTCGAAGATGCTGTCTTGGGTGAAAGGGACAGCTACGAACTCTTTGCCTTGATGCGTAAAGATAGCCCCCTCGATAGAGGCGATGCTCAAGGAGGTGGTATCGTCGATGTAAGCCTCGTTGTAGAGCACCTTGAAAGAGTCGCCGTCCTTGATGTCGAAGAAATCGATCTGCCAAGCGTACACGTCCGATAGCTTGATCGCCAGATAGGGATCGTCTCCGTTGGCTTGGATCACGTTCCATAGGGAGGAGTTCAATGTTCCCTCCGTGTACTTCTTCTTGAGGGTGATCTGCTTGTTGAACTCATAGGCGTTGATCGTATCGCCGGTCAGGTCGATGACGGCGTAATCGGTCATCGACTTGGCGAAAGCGATATACCGGATCGTCTCCAGGCTATCTACCGTGGAGAAGGTATAATAACACATGCCGGCGCGTAGTTTCGTGGGATCGAGTACATGGGTGGATGCCTTGCTGATACTGTCCGCTTTCAGTGCCGTGAAGCCTAGCCCGGAGAAGATGGAGGCGGGGTTATCCCCGTTTCTCATCAAATGCTCTTTTACGTCCAGCGAATCCACGCAGATCCCGTATTGATAGAGATGCTGCAAGCTATCCACCCACTGCGTGTCCATATCCGTGTCTTCCGTGGGTTGTTGGGGTTGCTTGCAAGCGAAGCAGCTTATTAGTATGAGTAATACGATACATATAGGTAGTCTCTTCTCCATTTGTCTTTGTTTAATCCTCGAAATTGTACATTAGGATACAAACTTACGGAAAATAATAGAAATAGCGAAACCTATTTAACGTAAAGCTTTGTACCTTCGCGGACTCGTGAAAAAAGGTGTTTAGGTAGAAAGCAGATCAATGGACATATATAGACTATTCCGTGCCCCGAGGGGACTGAGAGGTAAATTGTTGAAATTAACGGGGCCTATCTTTCTGGAAACGTTGCTGATGTTGACTTTAGGCGTGGTGGATACGCTTATGCTGAGCCATCATTCCGACAACGCGGTAGCGGCGGTAGGTGTGGTTAATCAATTGTTGAACATGGTATTCTTGCTGTTCAATATTACCACGACGGGAACGTCCGTGATGTGCGCCCTTTATTTCGGGGCGAAGGATAATAAGAGTTTTATTCAGATATTGGGTACATCCTTGCTGTTCAACGCCGGCGTAGGTTGCTTGATCAGCTTGATGCTTTTCTTGTTCGGCAGGGAGATGCTGGTGATGATGGATATCCGTCCGGATCTGATGCCGGATGCCGCTACTTATATGCATATCGTCGGTGGGTTCGGTTTCTTCCAAGCGGTTAGTTTCACGATCTCGGCGGTGCTCCGTGCGGCCAACAAGCCCAATTACGCGATGCAGGTGACCTTGCTGATCAACGTGTTGAATGTGTTCGGGAATTACGCGTTGATATTTGGCCATTTCGGTTTCCCCGCCCTTGGCGTGCAAGGAGCGGCTATCTCTACTTCAGTTTGCCGGGGGGTGGCGATGACCCTTTTGTTTATCATGCTGTTCAAGCGGTTGGTGCCTCGTATCCCTTTGGCTTATTTCCGTCCGTTCCCGTTTCAGAAGTTGAAAGATGTGTTGAAGATCGGTTTACCTTCGGCGGCGGAACAGATCTCGTATGATGCCTCGCAGGTGACGATCGTTTACTTTATCAATATGCTGGGCAATGAGTACTTGACCGCCCGTGTCTATGTGATGAATATCGTGATAATCGGGTATATCTTCTCTTTGTCGATCGCGCAAGCCACTTCCATTTGTACCGGCAACTTGGTGGGCGCCAGGAAGAAGCAAGCCGCTTATTTATTGAGTTGGTATGCTTGGAGAAGATCGTTGCTGATTACACTTGTGGCGAGTATCGGGGTCTATCTGCTGGGCCGTCCTTTATTGGGTATATTCACGGAGAATCAAATGATCATAACGATCGCGATGGGCGCCTTGCTGGTGGATGTGCTCTTGGAGCAAGGGCGGGCCACGGTGCTGCTGTTCCTGTTCTGTCTGCGTTCGGTAGGCGACGTGGTGGTCCCGGTGATTATCGAGTTATTCTGTATGTGGTTCTTTGCCGTGTTCTGCGGATATATGTTCGGCATCGTGTTCGGATTAGGCTTGGCGGGGATGTGGTTCGCGTTCGCCTTGGACGAATGTTCCCGCGGGGCGGTACTCTGTTTGCGGTGGCGAACGCAGAAGTGGAAGAAGAGGATGTTAATTAAGAATCCTGTTAATATAAACTAAAATAGGGCGCTCTTGGGAACATTTTGCCTTTTGGTTGCGTCTTATTAGATACAATAGGTATTTATAAAAATTATGATGAATATGAAAAAGGTTTTATTTTTAGTGTTATTGGTTCCCGTTTTAGTTGGGGTGATGATTTTCTTGTCAGATGTCAAGACCGATGTGAAGACGTTGGACGGTAAATGGAATGTGGTAGAGGTGAAAGGCGAGAAAGTCTTGGCAGAAAGCCTGCCACAGATGGACTTCAATATGACGGAGAATAAATTACATGGAAATACAGGTTGTAATTTGTTCAATACGACGATCACGCTGGATCCGGAAGACGTATCAGCTATTACGATCGCTCCGGGCGCTACGACGATGATGGCTTGTCCGAATATGGATTTGGAGACGAGCGTGCTTCAATCGATGGATCAGGTTCGTTCCGTGAAGGCCGGAAAAGATGAGAAAGAGATGCTGCTGGTAGACCAAGATGGTAATGTGTTATTAGTATTGGAGAGAGAGTAATGAGAAAAGGTCTTTTTTATATTTGCCTGCTTTTGGTAGGTGTCGGTTTGTTCGCCGGTTGTAAATCGAAGAAAGTGGTGGTGGCTTCTTTCTCGGATCTGGATGGTGAGTGGGGTGTCGTGGAGATGAACGGTAAGACGTTGAATCCCGAGGCTACTCATCAGGTTTTGCTGTTCGACGTGGCCCGGCAAGGGCTTTCGGGTAATGCCGGTTGCAATCGGCTGATGGGAAAGATCGAATATAATGATGCTTATAAAAATATCATCAAGTTCCCGCAGGTAGCGACTACCCGGATGGCTTGCCCGGATATGAGTGGCGAGCAAGAATTGCTGGAGGCGTTGGATAAGGTGGTTCGCTTTGAGGCGCAAGGAGAGGCTGCGTCCATTACGGAAATCGCCTTGTTCGGAACGAATAATGATAAGTTGATGGTGCTTAAGAAGCAAAAATAAAATCATCCAGTTGTAGAGACGGGGCATGCCCCGTCTCACCACAGACTGATGGTATTTTAAGGTTACCATTTTGAGGGGATGAGACGGGGCGTGCCCCGTCTCTACAGCTAGTTGTTAATATTTGAAGCTATAGCGGAATCCGACCTTGAACCAAATACCCGGTTGAGGGATATTTCCCAAATCATAGTAAGTGGTATTGAGTAGGTTATTCAACTCCGCATATAGATTTACCCCTTTATGCTCCCAATTAATTTTCAGATCGACGAGACAATAAGGGGCGTAAGCCTCCTCATAAGCCGGCTTGAGGTTCTCGTATTTGGTATAACTGCCTGCCCGGTCTTGCCAACGGATATACCAAGTGGACGAGAATCCGTTCCAGATAGAATGACTTACTTGAGCCGTGAATTTATGCTTCAGATAATCTAAGGCATAATTCGAGATATATCCCTCGCTATCCTTATCTTGATGTATAAACGCATACCCCAGCTCTATCTTGCGAATAAAGAACCGTTCGTTGCCCAGTTCCCTCGGCAACACACTCAGATTGGTCTCGAAGCCAAGATTGTCTACATTTGTCAGATTGCGGCTTTCCCAGATATCTTCCGGTTTCTCTTTCACCCAATCGATCATGTTCTTGCCTTTTCGGTAAAAGCCGGCTATATGAGCCCGAAGGAAGTGAGTGCCGTATTTCAGTCCGACCTCGAAAGCCTCGCTTTCCTCCGGTTTTAGGTCTGGATTCCCTTTATTCGTCTTACCCTCATAATAAAGATCGGTAAAAGTAGGCATACGCAATGCCCGGTTCCAACTCCCGTACAGACGTACGTTGTCCCCGATACGGTAGCTGGCGTCTACTCCCGGATAGAAATGAATCCCTTCGTCTAAGGCCGAGTTATAGTTCTCCAAGACACCTACCGACAGCGTGAAGCGGCGTAATAACACGTTATGCTCAAGGAAGTAGCTGATATTACTCCGGTTATCGCTTTTTAGATATTGCCCTTCTTTCTCGAAAGGGACATCCCGCGGTTCCTTCATCGGCTTGCCTAATACGTTACTCCTCACTCCCTCATTCCGAAATTCCACGCCCATACTGGTCCGTCCTAGTTTCCACTGTGTCGTGGCGTTGAGGTTGGCTCCGAATACTTCCGTCTCATGGTAATTATGTCCGGTGTACCAATCGGCGGGATCGCTACGGAACAACTCGTACCGGTCGAAATGCCGGGTCCAGTAGACCTTGGGGGTGAACTTGATTTTGCCATGTGTCTCTCCTCCGGCCGAGAGGAAGAAGCGGCGGGTCTTGTCGTATTGGTTGGGATAGGCGGCGGAGTAGAAGCTATTCGCTCCATACCCTTTGTCGTTGTATCCGGCTTGGAATTGGAAATCGGCCTCCTCGCTTTTAACCTCCGATTGCCAGAAGAGGTTTAATTGCTTGAAATCCGTATTGTCTATATACCCGCCGGACGAGGCATAACCCGCGGAAAGGCGCTGCCCGAAATGAGTGGTCGCGTGATTGATGGCGGCTTCTAGCTTCCAGAGCTTATGCATCCCGGCGTAATTGTCGGTCGATATCCTGTTCTCTTTGCCTGTCTTCGTGATGATATTGATCGCTCCGGCGAAAGCGCTGGCTCCGAATATACGGGAAGAAGGGCCGGATACGACCTCGATGCGCTCTATGTCCGAGAGATTCACCGGAAGGTCAAAACTATAATGACCGGTTTGCGGGTTGGAGAGGTTGACCCCGTTTAAGAGAACCGCTATCTGGTCGAACGTCCCTCCGCGGATGGAGATATCGGCCTGGGTGCCTCCTTCTCCCCGTTGCCGGACATCTATTCCGGCGGCATACTCTAAAAGATCTTGGATACTGGTGACAGGTGCCGCCGCGATCTCACGGGCGGGAATGACTGTCACGATCTTTGTCGCTTGACTTAGCGCGATAGGCGCACGGGAGGCGGTTACTTCTACCTCTTCCAGCTCTACGGAAGCAGCCTCGCCGGCCCGGTTGGGCTCGATCGTCTTTTGGGCTTCCGCCGTATCGGGCAGGGCGAATAGCAACGTGCTTGCCGTTACGACTCCAATGTTAATGACTTTGTGCATACTCCGGAACGCGGCGTAACGTTGCCGCCCGAATCTGCGGAAACGTACGGCTATCTGGGTATGCGATTCCCAATAATTCATTCGTTCTTATTTTTTATTTTGAGTAGGATAGTCCGGGTAAAGTAAATACTTCTTGCGCATGGCCTTGTATTGATCCAGCTCGGGTTTCCAGCTTTCCCGGATCTCTTTTTCGGACAGGCCTCTTACGATCTGGTAGCGGAGTTGCTTCGTCCCGGCGAGTAAATCGAACCAGTTCGGGCGGGCGAAGAAAAAGGCTTGCTTCTTTCCCGCTTTCTGGTAGAAGTCGAGGAAGAATCGCAAGGTCAGTCCTCCCTGGAACGGATATTCCCGCAGATCGATACCGTAGCATAATTTATCCTTTTGCAAAGGATTGGTATCGAATCCGGGCAAGGAGGTCGGGGTAAACGTGAAATCCCCGTATTTAGGGTCCGGGAAACCTAGTACTTGAAACGGATAATAGGTTCCTCTGCCCACGCTGATATTCGTAGCCTCGAAAAAGCAAAGCGACGGATACAGGCGGATGGACTGGTCGTTCGGGAGGTTCGGAGAGGGCTTGACCGGCAACCAATAAGGATCTCCATGTTTCCAATTCTCCATCTTGACGATCTTTAACCGGCAGGTATCGGGCGTACTTTTCAGCCAACCTTCCTTATTGATCATCCAAGCCAATTCCCCTACGGTCAAGCCGTGCAAGATAGGAAGCGGATCTACACCTACAAAAGACTCGAATCCTTTCTGGCGGATCGGCCCGTCTACGAAGTCGTTCGGGTTCGGGCGGTCTAGCACAATAAACTCTTTGCCGTTTTCGGCGCAGGCTTCCATAACATAATGCATCGTACTGATATAGGTGTAGAAACGGGCGCCTACATCTTGTATGTCGAAAACAATCACGTCGAGGTCGCTCAGTTGCTCGGCGGACGGTTTCTTGTTTTTTCCATAGATAGAGATGATAGGAACGCCTGTTTTCAAGTCCCGGCTATCTTTTATCTCCTCTCCCGCATCACCAGTTCCCCGGAATCCATGCTCTGGGGCGAATACCTTCCTGACGTTTACGTTTTCCGCTAATAACGCATCTAATAAATGAATTTGCTGTTTTTCCAAAATGGAAGTCTGGTTGACCACTAATCCGACCCGCTTGTCCTTAAGCAAGCGAGTGACGATATCCATCCGCTCGGCACCTAGCTTTAACGGGGCGTTTTGTGCATGAGCAGTTAGCGTCAGGCTAAAAAGGATGACTAGAAATAGGAAGATCTGTTTCATTACATATATATAATAACTGTATACTGATCGCGAAAGTACGAAATGTTTTTCACAGGAAGTTTATACTTTAGAGGCGAATAACAGACAATGCATAAGAATATGAACGCGAAAATACTTTTATAACCAGTGGATGGTCGATTACTTCTCTTAGTATTTGAGAGACGAACGGGAAATCGGTACGATACGATAAAATTATCTATCTTTGCATCACAAAAGAAATAAAGAATGGAACCTCTTGATATAATAAAGAAGTATTACTCCGAAGATTCGGAAGCTTTCCGGATCTTAGTGACACATAGCCGGAGCGTGGCGGATAAGGCCTTGGCTTTGGCCCGTTTGCATCCGGAGATGAATCTGGATTTGGTTTTTATTGAGGAAGCGGCTATGCTGCATGACATCGGGATCTTTCTGTGTGATGCCCCGGATATCGATTGCCATGGGAAGGCCGATTATATCTGCCATGGCTATCTGGGAGCCGATTTGATGCGGAAAGAGGGCTATCCTCGGCATGCCTTGGTTTGTGAGAGGCATACGGGGACGGGGCTTTCGCTCGCCATGATCGAGGCGCGAGACCTGCCTGTCCCGCATCGGGATATGCGTCCCGTGTCATTGGAAGAACAATTGATCTGTTTCGCCGATAAATTCTTTAGCAAGACCAAATTGACGAAAGAGAAATCGGCTGATAAGATAAAACAAGGCTTATCGAAGTATGGAAATGAGACGGTTGGACAGTTTGAGCACTGGTGTAAACTCTTTTTAGGGGAATAAAAGTATAAGGGCTCGTTTATTTATTATACATTTGCACGCTGTATAACACACTGCAAAGAACGAGGTAATGTATTTGATATATAGAGTCCTAATCATTCTATTCGTTTTCCTCTTGGGAGGCTTGGGCGTGCAGGCGCAGGAGATTATCGCTCCTGCCGATAGCTTGGCGCAGACTGATTCTCTCTTGGTGGCTCCTACGGATAGTACTACGTTAGCGGGAGATTCGATTTCAAAAAAGCAGACCGGGCTAGATGCTCCGGTCAGCTATCAAGCGACCGATTCTATCGTGATGACGGCTGGTAACTGGGCCTTTCTTTACGGGGAAGGCGATGTTAAATACCAGAATATCGAGCTGCAATCCGAATTGATCGAGATGAATATGGATAGTAGTCTCGTGTTCGCTAAATTCGGGCTCGACTCTATCGGGCAGGAGTTTGGCTATCCGTTGTTTAAGGAGGGAGAGCAGCAGTATGAGTCGAAGACGATGCGGTATAATTTCGGTACCAAGAAAGGATATATCACGGACGTGATTACCCAGCAGGGCGAGGGATATGTTACCGCGGGGCGAACGAAAAAGATGGAAGGGGATATATTGAACATGGTGGGCGGTAAGTACACGACTTGCGACGAGCATGAGCATCCTCACTTTTACATCCAGATGACGAAAGCGAAGGTGCGCCCCAAAAAGAATATCGTAACCGGCCCGGTCTATCTTGTCTTGGAGGACGTGCCGTTGTATCCGATCGGATTACCTTTCTGCTTCTTCCCGTTCTCTAGCACGTATTCATCCGGTATTATTATGCCTACTTTCGGCGACGAGTCTTCCCGAGGTTTCTTCTTACGTGACGGTGGATATTATTTCGCCTTGAGCGATTATATGGACTTGGCCGTGCTAGGCGAGATTTACACGAAGGGATCGTGGGGACTATCTGCCAAATCGTCTTACCGGAAACGGTATAAGTTCTCCGGTAGTTTTAACGCCTCTTATCTGGTGACGAAGTTGGGCGATAAGGGGTTACCCGACTATAATTTATCCAAGGACTTCAAGGTGAACTGGACGCATACGCAAGACCCGAAGGCGAACCCTTATCTCTCTTTCTCGGCGAGCGTGAACTTCTCGACCTCTTCGTATGACCGTAATAATCAGAACAGCCTTTATCCGACATCGGGCGGATACGCCGATATCAACCAGAATACGAAGAGCTCATCTGTCAACATAACGAAACGTTTCCCGAACAACCCGTTCACGATATCCGGTACGATGAGTGTCAACCAGACGACACGAGATTCCTCTATCGCCGTAACCTTGCCTAGCATGACGGTTACGATGAGCCGTATCTTCCCTTTCAAGCGGAAGCATCCGGTAGGGAAGGAGCGTTGGTACGAGAAGATCTCCATGAGTTATTCCGGTACGTTTAGTAACAGTGTCTCGACAAAGGAGAACTTGTTATTCAAATCGAGTTTGATCAAGGACTGGCAGAATGCGATGCAGCACTCGATTCCGGTAAGCGCTACATTCTCCGTGCTCAAGTACTTGAATATTTCTCCTTCTTTCAATTATAAGGAACGTTGGTACACCAATAAGATCGAACAGGAGTATGATACGCAGAGACAGGCTTTGGTGGCCCGGGATACGACCTATGGCTTTTATCGTATTTACGATTTTAACGCTTCTATCTCCGCGTCTACTACCTTGTATGGTTTTTATAAACCGTTGCCATTCTTAGGAAACAAGGTCGAGATGATCCGTCACCGCTTCGAGCCGTCTGTTACGGTAAGTGCCCAGCCGGACTTCGCTTCTTCTCGTTTTGGATTTTATCAGACCTATGTATATCAAGACGCGAATGGCGAGGATCGTGAATATACGTATTCCCCCTTCGCTCATAATATGTATGGCGTTCCGGGGGCGGGAAAACAAGGAAATATTAGTTTCGCCGTAAATAATAATATAGAGATGAAGGTGCGTTCGGATAAGGACTCTACCGGATTCAAGAAGATTAGCCTGATCGATAAGCTGTCGTTGGGCATGAGTTATAATATGGCGGCGGATTCGTTTAAGTGGAGCGACTTGAGTGTCGGTTTACGTTTGAAATTATCCAAGAGCTATACGTTGAACTTGAATGGGCAGTTCGATACCTATACGTACGATGAGAATGGTCGGCGTGTAGATATTCCCCGTTGGAAAGCGGGTAGGGGCCTTGGCCGCTTGAGAGGGACTAGCACCAGCTTCTCCTATACATTCAACAATGATACGTTTAAGAAATGGTTTGGAGGAGATGATAGTTCGTCGGATAAATCCGGGAATAAGTCGGCTTCCACGGACCCGAATGCCGATCCTGATGGCGTGAAGCCCGAAGGAGAAGGCGATGGCGAGAATAAGGAAAGTGGCAGCCGCCTGCTGGGTAAAAAGAAAGAGACTGGCGAGACGGATGCCGATGGTTATTTAATTTCCAAGATTCCTTGGAGCCTCTCGTTTAGTTATGGCTTGAGCTTGCGGTATGGCGATTTTAATCGTTCTAAGCTGGAGTATGATTACGCCTTGACTCACTCCTTGAGCTTTAACGGGAATATCCAGCCGACAAAGAACTGGCGTTTTAACTTTAACGCTACGTATGATTTTGACGCGAAGAAGGTCTCTTATATGACTTGTAACCTAACTCGTAATCTGCACTGTTGGCAGATGACGGCTAGCTTCGTTCCTGTCGGTCCTTATAAATCCTATACGTTCAGTATCGCTGTAAGTTCTTCGTTGCTGAAAGACTTGAAGTATGATAAGAGAAGTAATTATAGGGATGGACAGACTTGGTATTAATAGTTGACAGTTGACAAGTGACAGTTGACAGTTAAATTACAACATCGCTTGTCGCAACTGTCAACTGTCACTTGTCAACCTATCAACTATCTCCTCGTTTTACCCCCATTCGATGGGTGTTTGCCCCGTCGCGATCAGATAATCATTCGCTTTGCTGAAATGCTTGTTCCCGAAGAATCCCCGGTAAGCGGAAAGAGGGGACGGGTGGGCCGATTTAAGAACCAGATTACAGGATGGATCGATGAAAGCACCTTTCTTTTGCGCGTATGATCCCCATAATATGTAAACGATATGGCTTCTCTCGGCCGCCAGGCGGTGAATGACCGCGTCGGTAAAGGTCTCCCAGCCTTTGTTTTGATGGGAGCCGGCTTGATGCGCTCGTACCGTGAGCGTGGCGTTTAGTAATAATACGCCTTGATCCGCCCAACGAATCAAGTTACCGGTTGTTGGTACCGGACACCCTAAATCCTCTCGTATCTCTTTGAATATATTGATGAGGGAAGGAGGGAAAGGTATCCCATCCTGCACGGAGAAACAAAGTCCGTGCGCCTGTCCCGGCTCGTGATAAGGATCTTGGCCGAGGATAACGACCTTCACCTTGTCGAACGGGCAATGCTCAAAGGCGTTGAACATATAAGGACCGGGCGGATAAACAGTACCTTGGCGGTATTCTTGTTTAACGAAACCGGTCAATTGCTTGAAATAATCTTTTTCAAACTCGTCGGCTAACCGTTTTTTCCAGCTTTCTTCAATCTTTACATCCATGTTTATTGAGTTTACAGTTTACAGTTGACAAATGACAGTTGATAGTTGGCAAGTGACATCATTTATCGCTTGTCGCAACTGTCAACTGTCACTTGTCAACTATCAACTAAATAAGCATCATTCCAGCCGCGCGTGCTTCCTTGCGCATCTCCTCGGGCCAGATACTAGCCTGTATCTCTCCGATATGAGCCTTCCGGAGATAGAACATACACAATCGGCTTTGTCCGATACCCCCACCGATACTCTGCGGCAGTTCACCGTTCAAGAGGCGTTTGTGGAAATATAGTTCCTTTTTCTCCTCGGCTTCGCAAATATCCAACTGGCGTAGCAAGGCTTCCTTATTGACGCGAATACCCATAGAGGATAGTTCCATGGAACGGTTTAGCACATCATCCCAAACCAGCAAATCCCCGTTCAATCCGGTTTGTCCGTTCTCGGCTATCGTAGACCAATCATCGTAGTCCGGGGCACGTCCGTCATGCTTCTCTCCATTGCTGAGCGCGCACCCGATACCGATAATGAATACGGCCCCGTATTCCTTGGTGATCGCGTCTTCCCGCTCTTTAGGCGTAAAGGTAGGATATTTTTGTAACAAATCCTCGGAATGGATGAAATGAATCTGTTGTGGTAGTGTCGGGCGGATTTGAGGATACATCTCGTAAACCAAATATTCGGTACGAACCATAGCCGCATATATGCGGCGAACTATTTCCTTGAGGAAATCGATATTTCTTTCGCTCTCGCTCATCACCCGTTCCCAGTCCCATTGATCCACGTATAAAGAGTGCAAATTACCTAGCTCCTCGTCAGAGCGGATAGCGTTCATATCGGTATAAATGCCGTAACCTTCCTCTATCTGATAATCGGCGAGTGTCAAGCGTTTCCATTTGGCGAGTGAGTGTACGATCTCCGCTTTAGCGTCGTTTAAATCCTTGATAGGGAAGGTGACAGCGCGCTCGATACCGTTAAGATCATCATTGATACCCATGCCCTTAAGTACGAACAACGGTGCGGTTACGCGTCTTAGGCGTAGTTCGGATGAGAGGTTTTGCTGGAAAAAGTCCTTGATCTTCTTGATCCCCATTTCTGTCTGGGATAAGTTAAGTAAGGCTTTATATCCAGCGGGTTTAATAAGATAGCTCATATACTTGTGTGCTTAGTGTTTGTAAAATATGTGCGGCAAAGATAATGATTAATGGCAAAATAACAAGAATATGATTGTTTTTATTTGCAAAATGGCAGAATATACAAAAGACTTATATGCAAAATATCAAAAATGAAATATTTCTCTTCGATACTTGCTATACTAAGATATTATATGTACTTTTGCACAGTCTTTGGCTCGGTAGCTTAGTTGAATAGAGCGTCAGATTCCGGTTCTGAAGGTCGTGGGTTTGAGTCCCACCCGGGTCACGAAAAAAATCCTTGGTAATCAATAGATTGCTGAGGATTTTTTTTGGTAGTTATCATGTGTAGATTCGGTTGAGCTATGAGAGGAAAGTTAGGAGACTGTCCTCGAATCTATGGGTCTGCGGATAAATCGGGTTGTTTTCATATTCCTAATAAAATATTTATCTTTGCCTCATGACATCAGATAACATACTACGAGATATCCTCCCCGATATCCTTATTGATAATTTTGACATAGTCA
>JAQVCX010000057.1 GCA_028689545.1 Parabacteroides sp. | reverse complement strand
CCATGCCTTCAAGCAGGCGAAGACGATTTATTTCCTGAGTAAGCGAATGGCGCGCTTGTTCTTGAGTGTAATTCTTTTCGTTCATTTGAATGATTCTTTTAGAGTCAACCATATTTACAAAAAGACAGAGTACGCCGGAATCATCAACTGTCAGTCGACCGACTTTAGAATGACTTTAAGTGATTCGGAGGTTGCTTAGGTCTGAGATTAAAGGTTCTTGTGTAAAAAATTACGCAACCCTTTGTTTATAAAAAAAAAGGCTTTATCTTTGCAGCCCAAATAAGTATGTGGATAATAATAAATAATATAGTAAGATGAAAAGAACATTCCAACCTTCAAACAGAAAAAGAAAGAACAAGCATGGCTTCCGTTCAAGAATGGCTACCGCTAATGGCCGTAGAGTATTAGCGTCTCGTCGTGCGAAAGGTAGAGCTAAATTATCGGTATCAGACGAATACAACGGATAATCAGTCTCGTTCTAAGAATTTATAAGGAAAGTAGAGGTTTTTTGCTAAAAAGCCTTTACTTTCTTTGTTTTTGTGGTATTGTTACGGCGGAATTGGTCTATATGCTGTTTTTTTCCTACTTTTGAACCGCCTACAAATACATACGTGAAATGAGTAACTTTTTTGTAAAACTGATAAAGAATCCGTTTGTCATCAATTTGCTGTTGATGGTGGTCGTGTCGTGCGGCGTTGTCTACGGCGTGCTGGCTTGGCTGGATTCTTATACCCGCCATAATCAAGCGGTGGTCGTTCCGGACGTGAAAGGAATGAAGCTAGAGGATGCCGCCGCTTTCTTCCTGAATAATAATTTGCGATATAACGTGATTGACTCCGTATTTTCGAAAGATGTGGCTCCGGGCTCTATCGTGGAGTTGGTGCCCGGTGTCGGGTCCAAGGTGAAAGAGGGACGGATCGTGTTTGTCACGATTAATGCGTTGACCTCCCAGATGGCGGTCGTTCCGGAGGTGGAGGATCTGTCTTTCCGGCAGGCTTACGCCTTATTGCGTGCCCGCGGTTTTGCCTCGGTGGAGATCGAGTATGTGCCGGGCGACTATAAGGACTTGGCGATGGGCGTGGAAATGAACGGGCGTACCTTGCTTAAAGGGGAGCACGTGCCGTTGACGGCCCACCTTGTGCTGAAAGTAAGCAGTGGCGACCCGAATATGCTTCCGGATTCTTTGGCGTTGGATAGCATTCCGGTGGAACAACTGGATAGTGATATAGAAAACTGGTTTTAAGGAAATGGATGGGTTTTTGGACGAAATGGATGATGAGCAGGTAGATGACCTGTTATTGCCGGAAGACGACGAGACAGCGCCGAACCAGTTATATGAACATTTTCGCTTCGTGGCGGACAAGGGGCAATCCTTGCTCCGGGTAGATAAGTTCTTGGTAGATCGTATGATGGGGGCTACCCGCAATCGTATCCAATTGGCGGCGGACGCGGGATGCATCTTGGTGAACGAAAAGCCGGTGAAAAGCAATTACCGGGTGAAACCTTTGGACGTGGTCTCTATCGTGATGGATCGCCCGCGCCGGGAGCTGGAGATTATCCCCGAAGATATCCCTTTAAATATAGTATATGAGGACGATGATTTGCTGGTGGTGAATAAGCCGGCAGGCTTGGTCGTACACCCCGGTCACGGTAATTATACCGGTACGTTGGTGAACGCCTTGGCTTATTATTTGAAGGATGATCCCTATTATGATCCTTCCGATCCTCGTTTAGGCTTGGTGCACCGTATCGACAAGGATACGTCGGGCTTATTGGTGGTGGCCAAGCGCCCGGAGGCCAAGAGCAACTTGAGCCTGCAATTCTTCAATAAGACTACGAAACGTAAGTACCGTGCCTTGGTGTGGGGCATCGTTCAAGAGGACGAGGGGCGTATCGAGGGAAATATCGCTCGCAACCCCCGCGACCGTATGCAAATGACCGTCTTTCCCGAAGGGGATCAAGGCAAGACCGCCGTCACGCATTACTCCGTGCTGGAACGCTTGGGCTACGTGACCTTGGTGGAATGCCGTCTGGAGACCGGTCGCACGCACCAGATACGTGTACATATGAAATATATCGGCCATACGCTATTCAATGACGAGCGATATGGCGGACACGAGATTTTGAAAGGAACAACTTTTGCTAAATATAAACAGTTCGTGCAAAACTGTTTCGCTATTTGTCCACGTCAGGCCTTGCATGCTAAAACGTTGGGGTTCGTTCATCCTACTACAGGAGAGGAGATGTTTTTCGACTCCGAGATACCTTCCGATATGCAGCAGCTGATCGACAGGTGGCGCGTATACGTAAATACTAAAGAATCGTGAAAATGAAAAAAAACATCGTAATTGTGGCAGGGGGAGACTCTTCCGAGATCGTTATTTCATTAAAAAGTGCGGACGGAATCTACTCTTTTATTGATAAAGACAAATATAATTTATATATTGCCATCGTTAAGAAGGGTGAGTGGGCGGTTAAGCTTCCTGGCGGGGAATATACACCAATAGACAAGAATGATTTCAGCTTCAAGGAGGACGGTGTGGTAAGGCATTTCGACTTCGCTTATATCACGATACACGGTACTCCGGGGGAAGACGGACGTTTGCAGGGCTACTTCGATATGATCGACATGCCTTATTCATCTTGCGGGATGCTGGTAAGCGCGTTGACATTCAATAAGTACGTTTGTAATCATTATTTGCGGGGCTTTGGTGTGAAGATAGCGGACTCCATTCATCTGTTTAAGGGAGAGACGATGACAAACGAGGAGATCGTGAACCGGCTGGGTTTGCCTATCTTCGTGAAGCCGAATGATGGCGGTAGTAGTTTCGGGGTGACAAAGGTGAAGGAGGCTTCCGTCATCCAGTCGGCTATCGCGAAAGCTTTCGGGGAAGGATGCGAGGTGCTCCTTGAGCGCTTTATCGAGGGCACCGAAGTTACGTGCGGTTGCTATAAAGTGAAAGGTAAGGAGGTTGTTTTCCCGCTTACCGAGGTTGTTACGGATAATGAGTTCTTTGATTTCGACGCTAAGTATAACGGGCAGGTGGATGAAATCACCCCCGCCCGTATCTCCGCCGAGTTGACGGAAAAGATACAGCGTGAGACTTCAAGGATCTATGATATATTGGGTGCCAAAGGACTGATTCGTGTGGATTATATCATTCCGGCAGACGGGGAGCCGATGCTGCTTGATATCAACACGACACCGGGAATGACGGCTACTAGCTTTGTCCCACAGCAAATACGTGCGGCGGGATTGGATATAAAGGATGTCATGACAGACATTATTGAAGACGAACTCAAAAATAGAAAAACAAAATGAATAGATATGGATACAGAAACAGTTTCCCCTAATTTCGACGACATCCGTCCGCTGAACAACAGTGAGGTGAAGGACGCGATTGAAAAATTGGTCGCCAATGAGGATTTCGAGCGGGCTTTACGTTACATAAAGCCGAATTTGAATTGGGCGGAATTCTCAGATACCATGCGTGCTTGCAAGACGAAGGAGGAGTTTAAATCTACTCTGGCCTATGACGCTGTAATGACGGTGGCGAAAAACACTACTTTCTCGCTTACTATCTCAGGGCGTAGCCGCCTGCCGAAGGATAAGGCGGCCTGTACGTTTATCTCGAATCATCGGGATATCGTATTGGATGCTTCCTTCTTGAACGTCATGTTATATGATGTAGGGTATGGTATGACGCAGGTCGCTATCGGCGACAATCTTTTGATCCGTCCATGGATCGAGACGTTGGTGCGCTTGAACAATAGTTTTATCGTGAAGCGTGGCGTTTCTGTCCGTCAGATGTTGGAGGTCAGCAAGACGCTTTCCGCCTATATCCACCATGCGATCAAAGACGTGAACGAGTCTGTGTGGATCGCCCAGCGTGAGGGACGTGCCAAGGATTCGGACGACCGTACGCAAGGTAGCGTATTGAAGATGTTGAGTATCGGCGGCGATAAGGATAATCTGCTGTTGAACTTGATGGATTTGAATATCGTGCCGGTCGCTATCTCCTACGAGTTTGATCCGTGCGATTTCTTGAAGGCGAAAGAATTCCAGATGAAGCGGGATGATCCGGAGTTCGTGAAATGCCAGCGCGATGATTTGCTGAACATGGAGACGGGTATACTGAATAATAAGGGTCGTGTCCACTTCACGATCACTTCCCCGATAAACGACTCCTTGGCTAAACTGGATAAGGATATGGAGAAGAATGAGCTGGTAAGCGCTGTAGCGTCTGTTATCGACCGGGAGATCTATAAGAACTATCGTTTCTATCCGTGCAATTACGTGGCCTATGATTGGCTGAACGGCACCCGCCGTTTCTCCGAGCATTACAGCCCGAAGGACAAGAAACAGTTCGAGGAATACGTGCAAGGTCAACTGGATAAGATCGTCCTCCCGAATAAGGATGAGGCCTTCTTGCGCAAGAAACTATTGGAAATGTACTCCAATCCGTTGAAGAACTATTTGACTACTTTATAAGATAGAGTGTCAAGCAACGGTGTATCTAAGTTGATACTACCGGATGCGGACGGCGCAGAGCACACAGACAAACGTCTGTGTGTTTTGCGCCGTCTGCGTTTGGTATTGTATGTTTCTTAACATACCCTGTCGGTGACATATTGTAATCTCCTATTTCGTATCTTTGGCATATGCGGTAAGAAACGCTTACAGTATGCTAATCATTTAAATCAGTAGCAGTATGAAACCGGAAGATTACATCACCCGTGAGGAGAAGTATGGTGCTCACAATTATCATCCCCTGCCTGTGGTCTTAAGAAGAGGCGAAGGTGTTTTCGTATGGGATGTGGAGGGAAAACGTTATTTTGATTTCTTGTCCGGATATTCGGCGTTAAGCCAAGGACATTGCCACCCTAAGATCGTAAAGGCCCTGGTGGAGCAAGCGGAGAGGCTTACGCTTGTGTCTCGTGCCTTTCATGCGGATATACTTGGTGAATACATGGAGTTTACTTGCAGATTCTTCGGATATGATAAGCTTCTGCCGATGAATACGGGAGCCGAGGCGGTAGAGACGGCCTTGAAGCTTTGCCGTCGGTGGGGATACCGCCGCAAGGGGGTCGCCCCGGAACGTGCGAAGATCGTGGTTTGTAGCGAGAATTTCCACGGACGTACGATCACGATTATCTCCATGAGCACGGACCCTAGTTCCTACGCCGATTTCGGGCCTTATACGCCCGGGTTTATAAAGATACCTTATAATAATGTGGATGCGCTGGCCGAGGCCTTGAAAGATCCCGAGGTGGTAGGCTTCTTGGTGGAGCCGATACAGGGGGAGGCCGGCGTGGTGGTGCCCGACGATGGCTACCTGCGGGCTTGCTACGATCTTTGCCGTCAACGGAATGTGTTGTTTATAGCGGACGAGATACAGACGGGTATCGGACGTACCGGTAAGCTGTTGGCTTGCGATTACGAGGGGGTTCGTCCGGACATCTTGATCTTGGGAAAGGCGTTGTCCGGCGGGGTCAGTCCGGTATCGGCGGTACTGGCGGACGACGAGATCATGCTTACGATCGCCCCGGGAGAGCACGGCTCTACGTATGGGGGCAATCCGCTGGCGGCGAAGGTCGCTATCGCCGCCTTGGAGGTGGTGCGTGACGAGCATTTGTCGGAGAACGCTTTCAAGATGGGTGAGCTGTTCCGTAGCGAGATGGAGCGGATCGATAATCCGATGATCAAGAAAGTACGGGGCAAGGGCTTGCTGAACGCCGTCGTGACGGAGCCCAAGGACGGGAAGACGGCCTGGAATATCTGTCTGGCACTGAAAGAAAACGGCTTGATAGCCAAGCCTACCCACGATCATATCATCCGCTTCACGCCTCCTTTGGTGATTACGGAGGAGCAAATGATGGAAGCGATTGGCATTATACGAGATACGTTCGCTAAATTCTAGTGTATGAAGATAAACGTAATAGGTGTTCCTTTGAACTTGGGCTGTGACCGGGCGGGCGTGGAGCGTGCGCCGAATCATCTCCGGGAACGGGGATTGATGGGGGTGATCCGGAAGAACGGGCATAAAGCCTTCGACTTGGGCAATTTGTACGTACCCCCAGTCAGCGAGGCGGATAAGTTCGTGCGGGGTAACAGCATGAAGTATCTGGACGCGATCGTGGAGGTGAATACGAATCTGGCGGAGTTGGTCTATGATACCTTGCGGGGCGGCGCGTTCCCGTTGGTGATCGGCGGGGATCATTCGCTGGGCTTGGGTAGCGCCTCGGGCGTAGGGAAGTGTTATGATGATTTTGGTATCATCTGGCTGGACGCGCACGGGGATATCAATACCAGCGAGACCTCGCCCAGTGGTAACATCCACGGGATGCCGCTGAGCGCGTTGATGGGGATGGGCAGCGAGGAGCTGGTGAATATCTACGCTCCCGGGAATAAGGTGAATCCGCAGAACGTGTTCTTGGTGGGGACCCGCAGCTTGGACGAGGGCGAGTGGGCGCTGATAGAGCGGGAGAGGCTGAGCGTCTATACGATGGAGACGATCCATCTGAAAGGCATCGGCTTCGTGGCCGAGGATATCAAGCGGAAACTGAAGGAACGGAAGATCCGCAACGTGCATTTCAGCATCGACGTGGATAGTATCGATCCTCGTTTCGCCCCGGGGACGGGAACCCGTGTATGCGAGGGGTTGATGCCGGACGAGTTCAATGGTTTCGTGGATCATATGCTATCGACGAACTTGATTAAATCGATGGACCTGGTGGAGCTGAACCCGGAGCTGGACGTGAACGAGCAGACCACGAACCTCTGCCTGGAGATCATCGATCATATTACCGCACGGCTCTGAGGCGAGCCGGTCCGCGTCGTCTGCTTTTGTCTGCGTCCGGTAGATACGGGCTTTTGGCAGATGCCTAGAAGGGGTATCCGATGGCGAAATGGTAGCCCATGCCGTCCTTGAACTTCGGGATATTGTAATACCCCTTCTTCCCGGTATCGTAAGGGAGGTGCAGGCCGATGCCCACGTCGAAGCGGATCACGATGAAGGTGAGGTCGTAGCGCAGGCCGACGCCGGTTCCCAAGGCCAGATCCTTGAGGAAGCTGCCCCATTTCAGTTGTCCGCCGGGACGGTCAGTGTCGTTCCGTATCAGCCAGATATTGCCGCTATCGAGGAAGGCCGCCCCATGCAGGTCGCCCAGGATGGGGAAGCGGTACTCTAGGTTGGCCTCGAATTTGAGATCACCCGTACGGTCGATATAAGCGTATTTATTGTTGTCGCTGTTCTGGTAGTAGCGTCCCGGGCCGATGCTGCGGATCGTGAACGCGCGGATGCTATTCGCCCCGCCGATGTAGAACTGCTCATTGTAGGGCGCGGTGCGGGCGTTGCCGTAGCTATAGATCGCGCCGGCCATGAGGCGGCCTACCAGGTGTTGCTTATGCCCGAGGGCGTAGTCATAGCGTACTTCGGCGGTTCCCTTGACGAACTGCGCGAAGGGGTTGCCCAGCAGTTCCTTGTCTTCCGTATTGAATCCCTTCCCGGTCAGCGCGTAGATCCCATCCAGGATAAGGCCCGCCTGGGTGACCGAGGCTTGCCACCAAAGATGGTGCCGCCGGCTGGTGAGCGGCGAGTCGTCGTAGGTATAGGTATAGCTCATGGCGGGGATGAACTGGTCTTGCAAGCTCTTCTTCAGGGGCGTGTTCACGTTGGTGATGCTGTCGAACTCCTCCGTGGTATGCTGTAGCAGGTTGAAGGTCAGCTTGAAGGGCGTGATGGAATGATGAGACGTGGCGGTAGGCTGAAACTCGTACGAGGCGTCGCCCCCGAAGGCCAGCAACTTGAAGAAGCGCGCCCGGTTCATCTGGTCCGCGTAGAGGCGGAAGGTGGTGCTGGCCGGGAAGTTCATGTCCCACTTGCCGAAGGTGGGGAAGAGTACGCGGGGGAAGGTCAGCGTGGTGGTCAGTCCCAGCTCGTAGCTGTTGATCTTGGAGTCGCTGCCATCCAGCTTGTTTCCCGTCTGCCATTCGTAAGAGCCGCGGAGCTTCACGCCGAAGGTCTCGCCCCCTCCGAACACGTTTCGCTTCGTCACGCTGAAGATCGCGCCCGGGCCCACCTGGTCGTTGCTCTTGGCGGTGACGTTCAGCTCCAGCTCGCCGTCTAGCGGCAGGTCGTAGACGGTGTTGATGCGCAAGTCCAGCGTATCTTGCCGGGGCATGGTATCGCGGGGGGCGTATCGCAACTCGGCGTAGCGGAAGATGCCCAGGCGAGACAGGGCGGTCTGCGTCCGTTCTTGCGCCCGCTGGTTGTAAAGCTCGCCCGGCTTGAAGTATAAGCGGTTGTAAATGACCGAGGGGCGTACCCTCAGCTTGCCCTCGTAATGGATCGTGAGGTCCTTGTAGCGGATCGAGTCCGTGGGGGGCTCGTTCTGGTAGCCGTTTAGCCAGACGGATATATCGCCCAGCTTCCAGGGGCGGAGGGCCGAGGGGGGGAGGCTCTCCTTGGGGCTTACCCGGAGGGAGACTTTCCCGGGGCTCAACAAGGTGTCGGCCTGGTAGGTGATGAAGTCCGGGCGGAAATAGTAATACCCGTTGTCGCGGAGCAAGGACGAGACGCGCTCGCGCTCGGCTTGCAGCCGGACGACGTTGAAGTTCTCGCCCTGGCGCAGGAGGCGATCGGCGGCCGTGGCGTCGATCAAGGAATCGGCGCGCTGGCGGATATGCCGGTATTGGATGCTGTCCAGCGTATAGGGGGCGTTCATGGTGACGGCGTATCCCAGCTTCGCCTTACGGGGGTTCTTGGGGTCGGGAAGGAGTTGGAAGGAGGTCTCTCCGTTGAAATAGCCGTATTCGTTCAGCAGGTTGCGGGCCACCTTGACGCGTACGTCCGGGTTCACGGTGCTGATCAGCACCGGCTTGCTGGCCAGTTTCTTGAAGATCCATTGCCCCACCTTCCCCTTCTTGTTGACGAAGGCGTTGTACACCCACAGGCCGAAGGGGAAGGGCACCCGGATGGAGGAGCTTCCCAGCAAGGCGTTGTTGGGGGGATAGGAGAGGGCGGCCTCCACCTCTTCGAGGGCGGTCTCGCCCGCCGGGGTCTTGTCCGCCTCCTTCACCTCTATCCGCTGGATGCCGGTATATAGGATCGCTCCCTCGGGAAGGTTCTTCGTGGTGGAGCAGGCGGTGAGCAGGGCCGCCAGGAGTAATGCCGCGGCTACGTGCGGCACACGGCCGCGTCCCCGGTCGGTCGTTCGTTGCCCGCTAAGGCAAGGCGCTGCCCCCCGCTCGGGCAAGGCACTGTTGCTCGCTCGGGCAAGGCGTCCTTGCCCGGGCAGGGGAGGCATCGTTGCCCGGTAAGGCAAGCCGTCCCGCCTAAAATATGTTAAAAGATTTTTCATTTCTTCTCGTTCTCGTCATTTATGGGTTTCACCTTGGTTTTCTTGAAGTTGAACAACTCCCGGAGGCGCATCATCTTCTTGCGGAGCACGATACCGGCCCCGGTCTCGGTGATCTCGCCTTCCAGCAGGCTCTCGTAGTTCTTGTCGTGGAAGAGCTTGACGTAGCGGGAGCCGCCGCTGTCTAGCCGGTATTCTACGGATACGTTGTCGATGAACGGCTGCGCCTGCCCGTTGTTGATGTTCTCGCCGGTAGAGATGCGGCCGCCCAGCACCACGCGGATGCGGTCGTTGTAGAATCGCTTGGCGAAGCGGAAGGAGTAGTCCGTGCGGGTACCGCCGCCCTCGTCGCCGTTATCGTCGTAGGTCTCCATGCCGAAGCTGATGTCCACGGTCTTCAGGGCGCTTCCGGCTATGTTGTTGATCTCGCTCTGGAGGAAGCTGCTGAGGGCGTTGCCCATGTTCATGTTCACCTTCCCGCCGCCCGAGTTCCCGCCGAGGTACATGCCTGTTACGAGCATGCTTACGGCCAGCTTCGCCCGTTCCTCCGGTCCTTTCGAGGTCAGTTCCTCCTGCGTCGCCATGTCTTCCGGGGCGGCTAGGGTGAATTGCAGCCCGAGGTTCTCCAGTTGCTGGGTCAATTCGATGCCTACGTCGAAGTTCACCAGGCGGGGCGACGACTGCCCGGCCAGGGTGACGGAGGTGCGTACCCGCTCGGTGGCCGTGAGGTTCAAGGTCGGGTCCATGGGGTTGCCCGTCCACTGCACGTAGCTGCCCTCCTGTACGTTGAACTCCTTCAAGGGGATCACCGGGATGGAGTATTTGATGGTTCCGCCCGTCAGCGTGTAGCGTCCGTTGAGGAACATATCGCCCTGCGGGGTGTACTGGAAGGAGAGGTCGCCGCCGCCCTCCAGGTTGATATGGTTGGACTGGTCGGCGCTCAGGTCTACGTTCGCCTGCACGGCGGGATCGATGCGGATCGTCATCAGCATGTCCATGCCGCCCATTGGCAACGGGGGCTTCCGGGGCATGCGGCGGCGCAGGGTGTCGGTGAAGGAGGTGAAGGTCACCAGGTCCGACATCCGGTCTTGCACGGCTAGCGGGGAGTCTTTCAGCACGTAGGAGACGTTCGTCCCGCCCAGCAGCTGCAAGTCCCCTCGTGTGGTCAGCGCGTCCAGCGGCCCGCGTACGGTGGAGTTCAGGTTGACGAACAGCTTTCCGTAGACCAGGCTTTCCTCGTTTCGCTTTACGTTCAGCAGTTGCAGGTTGTTCGCCGTCAGCTTCAAGTTGGCGGTCATGCGGGATAAATTATTGAAATCCACCTGCCCGTTGATGATGAAGGGGTTCTTGTTGTACGCGTAAATGCCGTATTGGTCGAAGAGGATGCGGTTGTCCTTGATCTCTATCCGCTTATCGTCGAAGCGGAAGGTAGAGCCGGCGGCGCCCACGTAGACGGAGGCGGTGTCGAGGATCAGGTAGCCCTCGGCCTTGGGGCTGTCGCTCTGCCCGCTGATGGAAAGCGTGCCGTCGAGGTCGCCGCCCATCTTGGCCATATCATCCGGGATGAAGGGGTTGGCTATGTCCAGGGGGAAGTGCATGAACTCGATGGTTCCGCCGATGTGGTCGGTCTCGCCCATCTGGTACAGGGCGGTGACGGCGCTCACCTCTTTCCGGTCCCTGAAGAGGTGCATATCCACTTGATGGTTCCTTTGCTCCAAGGGTAGGTAGATGGCGTTGAACATCAGCTCGCCCACCCGCTCGTCCTCGTAATACAGGTCGTCTATGTTCATATCGGCCACCACCATGAAGGCGGAGTCGGAGGGAGCGTACTGCAGGTCGGCGTTCAAGATCCCTTTCATCGGCGGGATGTAGCTGAACGCGTTGGAGATCACCCCGAGATCGATCTGGTTCAGCTCGGCGTGTACATCCTCCATCTGGCCGCTTTCCGCCTGCGAGTGTATCCAGAGGGCGGCGTTGTTCTCGCCGCTGAGTCGCAGGTCCGCCTCTATATCCTTCAGGCCGCGCACGATGATATAGTTGTCCGGGTTCAGCTTGAAGGGGCGAAACGCCAGGATCGGGTCGTCGGGGAAGAGGTGGAACTTGACCCCGTTCTGTATCTTGTCGGCCCGTATCCCGAGCAATAAGCCGGTCTCGCCTTTCCCGTCTTTTAGGTAAAGGCGAGCGTCGCCGAAGCGGTGGCGCAACCGCCCGTTCAGCTCGGCGCTGAAAGGAGCCTGCTGCCTGTATTTCTTCTTGATCACCTGGGCGCTATAGAGCAGCCCGAGCGAGTCTTGGCGCATCTCCGCCCGGATGGTATCGATCTGCATCGTATCCCGTGCCAGCTCGTAGAGGGAGGCATCCATGCGGATACCCGTCTCGGGCGAGGTGTAGGCGTTCATGGCGATGCTCTTGAAGTCTACGTAATAGATTTGCAGGTAGTTGTAGATCGGGTTGTCTTGCCCCGCCCGCACCTCGAGGTGCATATCGGGCAGCAGCGGGCGGAGGATCTCCAGGTTGACGGTCGAGTCCCGTTCCATTTGGCGGGAGATGTCGTCCGATACCTTGGCCAGCTTATCCGTGATGTGGTGTATGCAATCGTTGCCCGTGAGGACGATCCCCAGGTCGCCGGCGTGGAAAGACACCCGGGTGGTATCGGCGTCCGTCCGGGCATGCAAGGTAAGCGTCTTCGGCCTGACGCTTTGTTTCGGGGTGACGATCTCCCAGTTTCCTAGCGTGACGTCGATCCGGTTATCCTCGTCCAGGTTGCTTTCCGCCTCGGCGAAGAGCTGGAAAGAGGTGGCGAGGGGGTTTGCCATCAGGTGCATGCCGTATAGATCCGCGTTCTCCACGTCCGCTATCAGCATCGCTTTCACGTCGTGCCTGTGGAGGGTAGCGTTTAAGGATACGTCCATTTTCGCCAAGGGGTATTCGCTGAGCAGGTCCACTTTCAGCGCGTTCTTCTCCAGCGAGCCCTCGATGGATACGTCCGATACCGATGAGGCGCCGTAGCGTATATCCGATATCTTACCGTCCAGCTTGGCCCAGGTACGCTCGGCGAAAGGGTCCGTGCCCCGGCCTTCCGCCTTGACGGAGGCGGTCAGCCAGTAGAGCGAGTCGTTGGGCATGAAGTGGGTAGGCTCCAGGCTGTCTATCCGCAGATTCGCCTCATAAGCCAGTCTCACCGGATCGTATCGGGCGGTCAGATCCACTTTGCCTTTATCTTGGGTAAGAACCAGCTCCGTACGATACGCTTGGTTGGCCACCGTAGCCTCCCCCTTCAACTGGATCCCTGCCGGGATGGCGAATTGGCCCCGTTGGGAGGCGGGAAGCATCGCCAGCAAGAAGTCCAGGTTGCCGGATCGGGCCTGCAGCTGCGCCTCGCCGGTACGCCGTACGCTATCCGCCACGTGCTCCAGGCTACCCGTGACGTTCATCTGAAAGGCTCCCGGCAGCGCGATATCGCCTCTCGTGATACGCATGGCGGAGAGGTTGCCTTCCACGCCGGCCGTGATAGCGAGAGGCTTGTCCGGATAGGCTTTCTTGAAATCCTCAGGAAGGGGGCCGGCCGCTATCAACAGGTCCTCTTTCCCTAGCGAGGCGTTTAACAGGGCCTTCAGGTTCCCTTGCGGATGCTCCTCAAGGGAGCTCCAAGGGATAGTGGCCGTCAGTCTCACCTCGGAGTTTGGGGTCTGGAGGAGTAGGTCCGATACGTCTATCTGCTCCCGGTCGCTCCGGACATTTCCCGCCAATGCCGAAACCTTGAGGCCGGAGCGCTCCTCCACGATGAGCTCCTTGATATGGGCGTTCATCACCTTTCCTTGATATAAGATGGAGTCGATAGAGGAGTTCAGGCTCGTTAAGCTGATATGGGAGAAATCGAGTCCTGGCTCGGGTGCGGCGTAATTCCCGTCGTAGGCGAAGGTGGAGTTTGTTAGGTCAAGGCTTCTTGCCTTATATTGTTCCGCTCCCAGATCCACGAGGCCGTTATTGAGCGCGGCTTTATCTACGAAAGCCGTAAGGCGCAACGAGTCCGTGGGCATTTGTAGGGCGAAAGCTACCTGGTCCAAACGAATCTTATCCAGCTTGAGTACCCAGTTCAAGGGGGTGGAAGTCGTGTCTTCTTCCGAGGTTGAGTCATTGAAAAGAAGGGTGATGGCGGTATCGGATAAGTCTACGGTATTAAATGTAGCTTTCTCCCCGGACAGGTCTATCCGATCGGCTCGCAGGTAAAGCTTCCCCAAGAATCCTTTGATTTCCATTCCCTCGATCATCGTCCCGGTATTGACCTTCACGTTCCGGAGATCGATCGCCTCTACCAATACTTGCTTCCGCAGAAGAGGGAGGGCACGAACCCGTACCGTCAAGCTCTGTAAACTCAGCAAGGTATCGGCGGGCGGATTCACCACCTCGACCCCCTTGACCGTAAGATCCAGCGGGAAAGATAGCCTGATCCGCTCGATCCCGATACGCATCCCGGTCGCTTTCCCCGCGTATTCGGTCGCTTTCCTCACCGCTAGGTTTTGGAAAGGAGGTATATATAGTAGTATAGAGAGTAGCAATACCAATGCGATTGGCATTAGGCATATCACTCCAATCCGTTTAATCCAGACTCTCATATTGATACGTTTCTCTTTTTTGGGTTGTTTATTTGCCTGTTTTTATGACGATAGCGTTGACCGGATTCTGACTGCCTAGCGTGACCGGATAGCGTTTGATCATTTTATCGCTGATGTCACGCAATGCGCCGACTGAAGTATCATTCTGTGCCAAAAGCGTTTGGCCGCTGAATAATAAGATGATGATTGAAAGATAATATATCGTTTTCATAGCTCAATCTTTTTAGCTGAACATAACGCAAAGATAAGACAAAAAAATGAGAGTGAGTGCAGAATGGGGAAAGAAGGTTGTAGATAAGGGGATTAAGCGATTTACGTCAGTTGAAGGGGAAGCCAAGAAAAGCCATGAAAAAGCCGATTGAAGCAAGAGTTTCGTTACTATCCCGTTACTCTGAAATTAGAAAGGGGATTGTTTAAAGGTTGCGGATAAACGGTTGAATAAGGTGCTTTTAGAGGGCTTATGCTTGCAAAAACAGTCGTTTTTTCGACGATATTGCAAGGCGGTGCTAAAAAAAGTGGAAAGACGGGTGCGATTGCACTGTTCTGCTGCGTTTTGCTTATCGACAAACAGCTCTACATAGAATAAATTTGTAACCATAAAAAATGTAGAGTTATGAGCAGGAGTACTTTTCGAGTATTATTTTATCTCAAGCGGAACGCACCGAAAAAGAACGGGCTGATTCCGGTAATGTGCCGCGTCACCGTGAACGGCAAAGTGGCTCAGTTCAGCAGCAAGCTGGATGTGGAGGAAAAACTATGGAATGTGGAATTGGGCAGGATGTCCGGACGAAGTCTTGTGGCACAGGAAACAAACCGGATGCTCGATAAAATCAGAGTGGGTGTCAATAAGTCTTATCAGGAGATATGCGATACGGACAATTATGTGACAGCCGAGAAAGTACGCAACGCCTTTTTAGGTATGGGACAAAACCATAAGACACTGCTTGCCGTATTCCAACAGCATAACGAGGATTATGCCAAACAGGTGGGTAAGATGAAAAGCAAGCGCAGCTATTGGAAATACTGTATTGTCTATAAACATCTATCCGAATTTATCAAGCAGCGTTACAAGCTAAGCGATATTGCACTTCGGGAACTTACTCCGGCTTTCATCACGGATTTTGAGTTGTTCCTCCGCACGGAGAAGAACCACTGCAACAATACCGTATGGTCGTATATGATGCCTTTCCGTAGCATCATCTTCACGGCTATCAACAACGGTTGGCTGGCTCGTGACCCCTTCTACGCCTATCGTATCACCAAAGAGGAAACCAAAAGGGGCTTTCTGACAAAGGAGGAAATTACGTTGCTTATCAATGGAACATTCAAGAAGAAGAATTATGAGTTGGTGCGTGACTTGTTCATCTTCTGTACGTTTACGGGGTTGAGCTGGACGGATATGAACAATCTGACGACCGACAATCTGCAAACTTCTTTCGACGGTCATTTATGGATAAAGACCAGCCGACAAAAGACGGGAGTGGATTCCAATATACGGTTGTTGGACGTACCCAAACACATCATTGAAAAGTATGAGGGGCTGGCAGAGGGCAACAGACTTCTACCTGTGCCCTGCTATGCCAACTGCAAGTACGACATCAAGGTCATTGCCCGGAAATGCGGAATCAACAAAAATGTGACTTGGCACCAAAGCCGTCATAGCTATGCCACCACCATCTGCCTCTCCAACGGAGTGCCGATTGAAACGTTATCCAAGATGATGGGACATACGAGTATTCGTTCCACTCAAATCTATGCAAAAATAACGGCTGAAAAAGTGAGCAACGATATGGAAAAACTTTCCCGACAGATTGAGTCTATGGAGCAGTTTATCTGCCAAGCTATTTGAACAAAATAAAAAAAAGGACTGATATGAGAAGAACTGTAACAATCAATGAGCATGGCATATTATCCTTCTCCGGTAATTCGGGCGAAGAGGTTTGGATGACCGCATGGGAAATCGCCGAATTGTTCAACGTGACGACTACTGCGGTGAAACACGCTATTAAGGCTGTCTGTAAGCAGGACGCGCTGAACGATTATGAGGTCTGCCGCTATGTCCCGTTGGAGAACGGGCTGTATGCGGACGTATATTCGTTGGAGGTAATCATTCCGATAGCTTTCCGCCTGAATACCTATTATACGAATGTATTCCGTGCATGGATTCTGAACAAGGCTCTTTCGAAACAGAAAGAAACCTCTTACGTGGTATTCCTTCAGAGGGATAAAGATAAATACTGCTAAAATGCCGGCAACAGACCACACGGAAATGGGGAGTCGAAACTCCCTGTTTAAACGGAATTACCCTTGCTACAAGTATCTGTAACAAGGGTGATTCTTAATTTATGAGGGCTTTGACTTTACCCTCTTTCTGCTTATGAGGTGCTCATGCAATGTCATACAATCGGTTTGCGGTAGTTTGCTTCCAGCATTTCCCGCAATCCCGATTCGGGATAAAGTACCTTGCCGCCAAAAAGGATATAGGGCAATATCCTCTCCTTCCGGTATTCCTGCAAGGTACGACGGCTGAGCTTCAACAAATCAGAAACTTCCTTGTCCGTCAGATACCGCTCTCCGTCCAATAACGGACGATACTCTTCTAAAAAGACAGTAAGCCATTTCGAACTCTTGCGTATGTTCTGCACGGCAGTGGCAACAGGCTCGTCGTCCATTGTAAATACATCGTTGTTTTCGTTCATGTTACTTGGGATTTTAGTGGTGATGAATGAGTGAAGGTTATTTGTCGCCGGGATAAAGCGTGCCGACAAGGGGCATCAACCGCCTGACCTCCTCCGGCTTGTAATAGAACTTACGGTTAATCTGCGAGAAACCGATAAGGCGTTTGTCACGCAATGCCTGCAACGTGCGCGGACTGATTCTTAGCAGCCCGCATACTTCTTCGCCCGTGAGCCATTTTCCGAGCCGCTTACCGTCGCTCTTGCGTTGCAGAGCGTTTACCTTTTCCGAGAACGCGTTGAAACTTGCCAACATCATCTCAAAGGTTTTTCTTTCTACTGATACTGTTTCCATCCTAAACTATTTTAGAGTTTGCCGCAAAAGTAACCATGCCGCCGGATAAATGTGCCGTTTTTCCGGCAGTGGCAGCTTGTTGCGCCGGTTGTCTGTGTGACGAAACCGTAAACAAAGAAAATCTTACGTGAGTCACGTAGTGAGTTGTGAATGCCGCCTTTGCCTATTGCCGAACTTTGTCGCAGAAACAAGAAAAAAGGATTGAATATGAAAGTGATAACCATGGAAAGTTCCGCCTATCAAGCATTGACGGAACAGATTGCGGAGATAGCGAAGTATGTACGCAAAGACGGAAATGGAAACGGGAACGGGTATGGAAAGCAGGAGGCTGCTACCGACCGGTTGATCGGCACCAACGAAGCCGCCCGGTTGCTGAACGTGAGCAAGCGTACCCTGCAACGGATGCGCGATGAACACCGCATCAAGTATGCCGTATTTCGCGGCAAGTGCCAATACCGCCTTTCAGACATCAACCGGTTGCTGGAAAGCTGCACGATAAAAGAAGATGCCGCAACTCCCGAAGCTCTCAAACATAACTATTCACTCCGCATGGGCAAGGATAAAGGATAAGGAGAGAAGAATATGGACTTACTGACCAAACAATATTTTGAAAGTTGGATGCAGAAAGTGATGGAACAGCTCGGCAAGCAGAATGAGCTGCTGCTGTCCATGCAGACGCAGAAGAAGGAAGCGCCCCTTTCGGAGGGGATGCGACTGTTCGACAATCAGGATATGTGCGTGCTGCTACAAATCAGCAAGCGCACCCTGCAACGTTATCGCAGCATCGGCGCGCTTTCCTACAAGACTTTGGGGAAGAAGACTTACTACAGCGAGGCGGATGTGCTGAACTTCCTTTCCGAACATGTGAAGGATTTCCAACAGAACGATATAGCCTTCTACAAGGCACGTATCCATAATCTCTTTAATAAATAACCAATCAAACATTTTCAAATGGAACAGAAAAAGAAAGAAAAGGATGTGCTGATAGTCCGTGACGAAAAGACGGGGGAGATCAGCGTAGTGGCGGGACTGAACGCGGACGGATCGCCCAAGCGGACGGCGGCGAAGGCGGAGAACGCCAAGGAGTTTTTGCAGTTCGACAAGCATGGCGACGTGCTCGACAACTTCTTCAAGAATTTCTTCCGGCAATGCAAGGAACCCGGCCGCTTCGGTTTTTACCGCGTGGCGGCAGACCAGGCGGACAAGCTGCTGGACGTGATGAAGGAACTGCTGAAAAATCCCATCATCAACAAAGACCTTCTTGCAGCTCATTTCGTGGACACTTCGGATTACGAGAAGGAGGTGGCGAAAGAACAAGCAGCGAAACAGGAAACAAAACAGGAACAGGAAGACGGGCAAGCGGAGCAGCAGCAGGAATCCGCCCAAGAGCCCAAGCAGGAAAAGCGTGGCTACCAGCCCATCGACGAGAGTAAAATCAACTGGCAGGAGCTGGAAGAGAAATGGGGAGTGAAACGTGACGAACTGGAAAAATCGGGCGACCTGACAAAGATGCTCAACTACGGCAAGTCTGATTTGATAAGGGTGTCGCCAACGTTCGGCGGTCAGTCCTTCGAGTTGGACGCGCGCCTCTCTTTCCGCAAGAATGAGGACGGAAGCGTCGGACTTGTACCTCATTTTATCCGCAAGGAGCAGAAATTGGATGAATACAAGGGGCATCAATTCTCCACCGAAGACAAGAAGAACCTGAAAGAAACAGGCAATATGGGAAGAGTGGTCGATTTGGTGGACAAGGAAACGGGCGAGATTACCCCTTCCATCATCAGCATTGACCGCAAGACCAACGAGATAACGGACTTGGCGGCAAGCAAGATACGCGTTTCGGAGAAAATAGGACAGACGGAAATCACGCCGCAAGAGCAAGCGATGCTGAAAGCGGGTCTGCCGGTCAAGGATAAGCAGATTGTTTTCAACGACGGTCGCAAGTTTGTCACCACCCTGCAAGCCAACGTGGAGAAGCGCGGACCGGAGTTCGTGCCGGGCACTACACGTTCGGTCAATAAGGAACAGGCGCAGGGACAGGAGAACGGAGGTCATCAGGAAACTTTGGATGGAAAAGGACAAAGGAAAGGAAACGGGCAAACGACGGAAAGCGAAAGCAATGCCGGTGAAAAGAAAGACCAACGCCGGAACACGTGGACGGACGAGAACGGCAATATCAAGCCCATCGGGAAATGGAAAGGCGTGCCTTTCACCGAGCAGCAGAAAACCGACTATGTGGCAGGTAGCACCGTGAAGCTGGAGAATATACCCGACGAAAAAGGCAATAAAGCCACGCTGTACATCCGGTTCAACCGTGAGAAAGGGCGTCCGTACCATTATGATAAGAACCCTGATACGGCACAGAAGGTAGCACCCTCCAACGAGAGCCGCACGCAGGTTGCCGTAAATAACGAGGGCAAGACCAACGAGGCGACCAAGAACCTGAAAGAGCCTTTGAAACAGGGACAGACCGCTCCCAAAGATGCGACTCAAAAGCAGCAGCAGGAGAATCCGCAGAAGAGAAACAAAGGCATGAAGGTATAAGACGGAGTGCCACCACTAAATCCAATTATTCATTAAACAGTAAATCAGTATGAAGACAATCATCGCAGAGAAACCGAGCGTAGCTCGTGAAATAGCCCGTATCGTAGGGGCTACAAAAAGAGAAGAGGGCTATATGGAGGGAAACGGATATGCCGTGACATGGGCGTTCGGGCACCTCATACAGCCTGCCATGCCCGAAGAGTATGGCATACACGGCTTTGTCCGAGACAATCTGCCCATCATCCCGGAGACTTTCACCCTTGTCCCCCGACAGGTGAAAACGGAAAAAGGCTACAAGCCCGACAGCGGCGTCACGACACAAATCCGCATCATCAAGTATCTGTTCGAGCAAAGCGAGCTGATCATCAATGGTTGCGACGCGGCTCGTGAAGGGGAACTCATCTTCCGCTAGTGCGCCCATAAGGCTGCATAATAAATATCTCTTTAGCAAGAGATTAGGTTTGTGTCCTTTGAGATAATAACCTACTACCAACCGACTTATCCAGCGGGGAAACCCAATGGGGAGTGTAGCATGTCGGTAAAGGCATAAGTCCACAAATTGCTATGTGGCGACTGAATGACAAGGTAGAAAGACAAACATAAGGATGAAGCCTGAATTGGTTGAACGATAGTCCAGTGGCTGTTAAATGAGCCGTGACGGAAGGCAATTATAAACGTCACGCTGTAGTACTCTTCCGGTATATCGGACGGACTGAGCAAAAGAACAGACTACAGCACAACCGCAATATGCGGAGAAAAGGTCGAACGTCGCATCCGACAGTTTGTCGCGCTAATAGTTATTATGCAAGCTAAATGGGGATTGCCTAAGTTGGGACGCCGAAAGGCTATGAGGTTTAGCCTCTGAAAACCCAATATGGCAACGGAGCTTCCGTAGTAGTCCGAGTAGGGGAAAGCCCTGCACATGGCGAAGGGAAGCAGTTGGTAATTTTTAATACAAACAAAGAAAGACGTGTGAGACGTATGAGAAATTTAGAGAATGTATTAAACATTTTAAGTGGACACAGCAATGTTTCGGGCTACAAGTTCGAAAGGCTGTACCGAATTTTATTCAATGAACAAATGTTCTATGCCGCCTATCAGCGTATCTACGCCAAACAAGGCAACATGACATCCGGCACGGACGGTAAAACTGTCGACCAGATGAGCGTTCAAAGAATAGAAAGCCTTATTGTAAGTCTCAGAGATGAGTCCTACAAGCCGCATCCCGCAAGGAGGGTGTACATTCCCAAGAAGAACGGAAAGAAACGACCGCTTGGAATACCCTCTTTCGAGGATAAACTGGTGCAAGAGGTAGTTCGAATGATTCTTGAAGCCATTTATGAAGGGTATTTTGAATACTCATCACATGGTTTCATACCCAAGAGAAGCTGCCATACTGCACTGACCCACATTCAGAAGTCGTTCAGCGGGACAAAATGGTTCATTGAAGGAGACATCAAAGGCTTCTTTGACAACATCAACCACGAAGTCCTGATAAACGCTCTGAGAGAACGGATAGCCGATGAAAGGTTCATTCGCCTTATCAGAAAATTTTTGAATGCAGGGTATGTTGAAGACTGGAAATTCCATAAAACGTACAGCGGAACACCGCAGGGTGGTTTGATTAGTCCTATTTTGGCTAACATCTATCTTGACAGGTTCGACAAGTACATAAAGGAATACGCTCAATCATTCGACAAAGGCAGGGAAAGACAAGGCAGTACAGAATACAAAAGACTTGAAAACAAAAGAAGCAAGCTGGTAATTAAGGCTAAATCCGTTGAAGATGAATCGGTCAGAACAAACCTGATTGATGAGATACGGAAGGTCGAGAGAGAAATAATTAAAACGCCTTATGGCTTAAACATGGATGAAACGTTTAAAAGATTAAAGTATGTGAGGTATGCTGACGATTTCCTAATCGGAGTTATCGGCAGCAAAGCGGAATGTGTCGAGATTAAAGCGAACATTGCTCGGTTTATGAGCGAGAAACTTCATTTGGAATTATCAGATGAAAAGACGCTTATCACTCATGCACAGAACCCTGCTAAATTCCTCGGATACGAAGTCTCTATTCGCAAATCCCAAGCACTAAGGCATAATAGGAATGGTATTTTAAGAAGACCGTTCAATGGTCGAATCGTTCTACATGTTGCTAACGAGATAGTTAAAAAGAAGTTACTGGACTACGATGCAATATCCGTTGGGCAAGCCAACGGCAAAGAAGTCTGGAAGCCCAAAACTCGTTCTTACATGATAGGCATGAAGCCGGAGGATATTATGGCGCAGTATAATGCGGAAATAAGAGGATTCTATAACTACTATTCTATCGCTAACGATATTTCATATCTCGGCAACTCATTCGGATTTAATATGGAATACAGTATGTTCAAAACGATTGCTCAAAAGCAAAACAGGACACTTGCACAGACAATTAAAAAACTCCGCAGGGGTAAAAACTTTATTGTCGACTATGTGGACGGCAAAGGGCAAAAGAAGGTCAGAGTATTCTATAATGAAGGTTTTAAAAGAAAAACGGCAAAAGGTTATGCCCAATGCGACAACATTCCGAACACAAACATCAGCCCTTATCCAAGCCTTATCGAAAGGCTGAAGGCTGAAAAGTGTGAGTTATGCGGTGCAGGAGGCAAAACGGTGATGCATCATGTTCGTACCCTCAAAGACCTAAAAGGGGATAACGAAAGGGAAAAACTGATGCTAAAACAACATCGTAAGACCTTAGCCCTGTGTGAAACCTGTAATGCCAATATTCATGTTCGTTAAAATGCGAAAAACCAACGGAGAGCCGTATACAAGGAGACTTGTACGTACGGTTCGGGGGCAGGCTCTCGGAAACCTACCGTCGCAAGACGGCAAGGCGCCGGGTGCCGAGCCTACTCTATATCATTATCTGGGGTGTACCACTCCGTTCGTGCGCCTTTGGATAAGCTCCCTC
>JAQVCX010000163.1 GCA_028689545.1 Parabacteroides sp. | reverse complement strand
GGAGATGGGGCTTGTGGTTAGAACCTGGGAGGAATAGGCTTCGGTGCCTGTGGGCTTGACTTGAAAGTTCGGATATGATAAGTTGAGGAGCATGGGGTGACCCAGCTCCTTCAGCTTAAGTGTACATATGAACGATTGTTCAAATGAACAAAGAGATACATTGGATCGCTTGTTACGGTATATACACCGAGGAGTAATACGCCTCTTCCCCTGCCAGGAAAAACACATCTGCCTTATCGGAGGGTAGGTTGCCGACACGAGGTCCCGCTAGGCAGAACATGGTTGCAGGTAGAGGAAGCAGTATGGGAACGGCGTCCTCGGGCGTGTTCAGCCTGGTGCAGTAATAACCGTCTCCCCGCCTGGCGTGGCTGGGGGTGTTCCATTTGCTGTACAATACCGCCATACTGCCGTCGGAGCGCTCTTGCAGAGACGCACAGTATTCCGTTTTTATGAATTCCCCATCCACCGCCTCCACGTCCTGATCCAGCACAGCCCGGTGAATCACGCTGCCGTTTTTCACCGCTGCGTATTCCAGTGTGGAGTCAAATCGCTGCCCTGGGAAGAACTTCGCCCGCATGAACGGGTGCCAGATACGCCGTAAATTGCATACAGAAGATTATAATCTGACGGTTTCATTTTACGGGAAGATAATCAAAGCGCTTTGACCAATATAGTCCTCTGGCATTTCACCAATTTGCCATCCCGGGGCTGTGGTTTCTATGTAGAATAATTTATGTCCGTATTTTTCAAAGTAATAGCCGTCAACAGAATCACCACCAAAAATACCGACACCCATATGATCATCAAACATAATCAACGCGCAGCCATACCCTAATTCCTTTAATAAAGATGCAAGTAGAATCGAGGTATCTTCACAATCGCCGCCTTTGTCATATAAGGTTTCGAGTGGATATTTTGGGTATTCATCATATCCATCACTGATATAGTCTAAATTTTGAACAAAGCTGATGATCATGTTCACGGTATCCCATTCACTAAGTTCATGCTTTGCCGTGTTTTTTACAAACATCTGAGCCAGCTCCGAGAGGTATTCGTCATCGGATGGTTCTGTTATGTATTCGGTATAACCGAATATATAATTTCTGTCGACAGATCTATATGCCTTATATGCTTCGCTCGGTATCTTTAATGAAAAACTCCAGTCAATAATACCTACAGGATACTCCCATTTATAAAACACGGTTTTTACTGTGGAGTCTTCTGATATACTTGAATAACTTTCTAAACCTGTATTGTCATATATCGTATCATACTGTAATCGCGTGAAAACCCCCGAGTTTACCAGCTTATCAGCAAGGGTAAGATTGCTACCCTTTAAATACATATCAAGGGCTGCATATGATACAATTACCATGTCTGAACGACGGAAGTCATTGACGTCAAGTTTTTCAGGTAATATACCGACACTAGAAGCGAAATGTATAGCATTATTAAATGAGAAATCTTCATCATTTGAATCGGAATACCCTAAAGCTCTTAATACAAAAGTGCAATACATTTGCGCTGTTACATTACCTGTGCCGAAAATATAGATATCATTCTCACTGTCATATGTTGATCCATTTGTATACCCTTGATTATATGCATACGCTACATAGCATTGCGCCCAGATTGGAACATCCGTAAAAACGCACGGGTCCAAGCAAGCAACTGCAGCGTTTTCTTCTCCGAGAAGACGTATCAACATTACAAGAGCCTCGACTCTTGTGCTAGCTCGCTTTAAATCAAAGTTTACTGAACCATCCGCATTCGTTCCTACGCCTTTAAAAAGACCCAGTTCCTTTAAATCTAATGCGTAATTTTCTTCCAATGAAATAGCATTAGTTGCAGATATCAGAGGTAAAAACGCAAAAGAAAAAGATAAGCATAATAGAAGTAAAATAACTTGCTTTTTCATACAAATCTCCATTCTACTGTATTACATCAGTATAATTATGTTTACATAGACAGGGAAACGCTTTACAATCCGTGTCAATGACTATGGTAATAATCTTAGGAACCTGTCGAAAGTGTCTTTAGTTACGTTAGAGAGGAGCAACATGGCGAAAACGATCAGGACACCAATTACTTCTTACGTGTCTCACAGTAAATGCTCCTTTTAATTTGTGAATTTGCTACAATAACTATAACACAAAAAATTCATAAGTCAATACTAATTGCGATAATATAGTAAAAAATTTGCCAATTATTGTATGCTGAAGCATTGTAGGAGAAAAGTAGTCGGAGGAAATCGAGGTAGCAATCGCTTGTCCGATTTCTCTTTCCATGTTGACTCCTTCCTCCGTTCACTTTACTACATGGAGTATAATGATTGCCGTCCGAGTGTTCATTTTACTCTGTAGCCTGTTTGGGACGATCCTTGGAGTCTATTATACTTGGTTGCCTACACTTCCTGCGACACGGGGGATTACTGAGCGGTTACAAAGGCTGTACTATATACCATACCCTAATAAAGTTGATCGCGGCAACTGATTTTATACAGCTGCCGCGATATTCTCATGGTAAATGTTTCATTATTACTCGTAGATCGTCCAGTCGATGTTCTCGATCAGTTCGGTCCAGGTCTCTCCCGCTTCATTCTTGGTGTATTTGTGGTAATTCGTCGCTTCCTGAATCGGGATGTAATACCATTTCTCCGTATCGAGGTTATCGGAGAAAGTCAGCATCTCCTCGAGCAGCGCTTCTTTACTCTTCGGGATACGGTCGAGGACCCGGTTGATCATCGTGACGGTCTCCGCGCGGGTGATCGCAAGATCCGGGCGGAAGGTGGCGTTCTCATAACCGGTGATCCAGCCGTTGCTCGCGGCCAGCAGGATGCTCGCCTCAGCCCAATGGCCGTTGATATCGGTGAAGGCGAACTGTGCGCTGCCCTCCAGCTCCGCGAAACGCGCGATGATGGCGGCAAGCTCCGCGCGGGTGATCATGGCGTTTGGACGGAAGGTGCCATCCTCGTAGCCGGTGACGATGCCGATGGAGGCGAGCGTGGAGATCGCGGTGTTGAACCACTGCCCCTCGCTGACGTCGGAGAACTCATTTTCCTCGGTGAGGTAGATCGCGCGGGCTTCCTCGGTCAGGAGACGGAAGAAGATCGTCGTGGCCTCCGCTCTCGTCAGATTGCCGTTCGGGTGAACCGTGCCGTCTTCATAGCCGATGACGTAGTTAAAATGGTCCTCCGTGTTCAGCAGACCCAAAAGACCGGCAAGCGGGGTCTCGTTGTCTTCGATGTCGACCTCATCGTCGTTGTTCGGATTGGTGGGATTGGTCGGGTTCGTGGGGCTAGTGGGATTCGTGGGGCTGGTAGGATTCGTGGGACTGGTGGGATTGGTGGGGTTGATAGGATCGGAGAGCTTCGTGTAGACGATGTTCACGATATTCGACGACGTTTCGGCGGAGATCATTACCGCGCCGCTGACATAAACGTTGGAATCATATCCGGAGCTGGGGAAATAGAGATTGACGTTGTAGGGAATCGCTGCGCCGAAAGTGCCGGTGCCGGTGATGCTGCCAATCTCCGTCCAGGGGCCGTTCGTAGACGGACGGGTGTAGTACCTGACGGTATAGCCGACGGCGCCGTTCTTCGCGTAAACTACGTTCAGTACGTTATTGGCCGCGGTGGAGGTGATCGTTGTCTGGCCGCTGAGCGTACCGGGGATCACATAGCCTACCGGGAGATAATTACCGTCGGTATACGGGATATTCGCGCCAAAGGTGCCGGCGCCGGACTCCGAGCCGAGCAGGTTATCTGCGGAGATGCTGTCCTTGTAGTAGTTAACGGTGTAGCCGACTTGATTGCGGGTGTAATAAATTTTTACAACCGTTTTGCCGTCGCCCGCGATTTTCGCTTGGGTAAACGGGCTTGCGGTAAAGCCTGAATACGTTTTGACCGCCGCAGCGGTCGACTGGCCTGTTGTGCCGGTCTTATACTCGGTTTCCTGTAATGTCCATTTATCCGTTTCTCCCGTATAGATCAGGTTTTCCAGATAATGCTCGACGGTGTAGGCTGTGTCCGTATTCGCCGTGTAGGTAACGGTAGCTTTCACATCGTCAGCAGGCATTGTGCCGCTCACCGCCTCCTTGTCTGGCGTATAGCCGGGCACAGACGGGCTCTGGACATTGTAAGGGGTATTGTACGCCAATGTATCCGTATATGGTGTGGGGGAGACAAAGATGCCGTCGTCCGGTCCGACATAGGTTACTGTGGTGGTGTAGGTGTTGATCGTGCTTTTTGCGTAATAAGAAAGATTGCTCGCTGGCATGGTCGCCGGAATCGTGGCGTTTGCCGTATACGTGCTGTCCGTATACCATCCGGTCACGGTGTATCCGGTTTTGTCGGGCAGCGCACGGGTCGTGATCGGGTCGTTATAGTGATGCTTCTCCACCGAGCCAGTCTGTACGCCGTCGAGGTAATACGTGACCGTGTAATCAATCGCTGTGGGGGTATACTGCGCGGTGTACTCGAGATTGGTGGTGCCGACCTTCTTCCCGGATCCTTCGGTACCGGACGTCAGCGTCCAGCCGCTGAACGTGTAGTTGTTCTGTAGATCGGACGGCTTCGCCGGGGTACTGCCGCTGTACGTGGGAATCGCATCGCCCTCGTATAAGCCGGTGTGATTGTCAAGCTCCGTACCGTCATAGTTCTTATACGTGACCGTATACGCCGTCTCGGCGGTGCTGCTCCAGAATCCG
>JAQVCX010000162.1 GCA_028689545.1 Parabacteroides sp. | reverse complement strand
CCTGTCAGGGACTCTCCACTACGCAGTTGTGATAATGCCTTGTCGCGCATTAACTGATACTCTTGACTATTTCTATCCATAATACAAAGGTAATTGTTTTTGGACAGAGTTCAGATTACAGCCTCTGCAGAACCGTCACATTAGGCACCTCCGGACTTTGCCCTTTTACTTTTTAAAGCATTTATATTATGGAAGCGAATATACAGATTTTTCAAAGTCCGATGTTTGGACAGATCAGAGTTTCTATTATTGAAGGTAAACCGATGTTTGTAGCTAATGATATAGCTGCTATGTTAGGATATAGCAATCGCTACGATGCGATCAATCGCCATTGTAAGGGGTGCGTGAAACACGAGGGGGTCTCAATCACTACAAATCAATATGGTAAGAGTACTGAACAAAAGGTGGAAATATCATTCATCCCCGAATCCGACGTCTACCGCTTAGTTATGCGTTCCAAATTACCCGAAGCCGAACAGTTCCAGGATTGGGTCTGTGAAGAAGTCCTTCCCGCCATCCGTAAAACCGGCGGCTACATGGTAGACAAGGAAAACGACTCTCCCGAAGAAATTATGGCTCGTGCCCTATTGGTTGCTCAGGACACAATGAAACGTAAGGAAGCTCGTATTCACCAACTGGAAGAAACAGCGGCTATCCAAGAACAGCAAATCAAGATAGCAGCACCCAAGGTGGAATATCACGATACAGTTCTTATGAGCGCGGACACTTATACCACCAACCAAATAGCGAAAGAACTGGGCATATCAGCCGTTACTCTCAATAAGAAACTAAGGTCTCTAGGCGTACAGTACAGCCAATCCGGGCAATGGCTTTTGTACGCCAAATACCAGAACAAGGGATATACAAAGACGCACACATACACCTTTACCCATGCCACTACCGGACAACCCGGAACTGCGATGCGGACAGTATGGACGGAAGCGGGGCGAAAGTTCATACATGGGCTGCTAAAACAAGCGGAGAAGGTTTAACGAGGAAGCCGGGTAACCCAAGCGAATATCCGGCTTTTCTTTACGGCGGGTCCAGATGCTCCACGATGAGCCGTACCTGCTTGGGCGTAAGTATCCGCTGGCCGTGGTAATATCCGGCGTTTGTCAGGCGGGCCAGCAATCCGCCGTCATGGTTGATCCATCTTTTCAGTTGGGCGCTAGCCGAGCGGGGCGCGCTGTCCGGGAAGTACATCTGTCCCAGCTCTTGCAGCCCGTACGCCTTGACGCGGAACGGGATGTCGTCGGATTGACTTGATTCTCTCATCGGTTATAAAATATAGATTAAGATAAAAGGGCGCGTGCTATTTCCTCAAAGCACGCGCCCTGTCTCATGAAAGCATGTACGCTATCCTAGATTTCGTCCGGGCTCTCGCTGCCTCCCCCGGCGGCCGGGGCCTCTCCCTCCGCCTGCCGCTCGAAGGTGGTGGCCGCCCTTGTCGTACGCAGCTTGCCGCCCGGGGTGAACACGATCTTCGGTGTCTTGATCTGCGCCGTGACGAAGTCCTTCGCCGTGAGCGACCCCGTTGAGCCCACCGCCAGGCGGAAGCTGCCGATCTCGCCGAACTGCACGATACGGCCCGCGCGCAGGTTCTTGTCGAGGATGTAGTTCATGCGGTCCATCACCGCCTTCACGTCCGCCGATGTAAGCGTGCAACTCTCGGCTATCTCCACGCAAAGCTCGTCGAAGCTCACGTAGCCGTTGTTTACCGCCTGGGCGTAGAACTTCTTGGGGTTCGCCGTGTTGTCCTTACCTAGGTTCTTTCTTTCGATCAGCTTGAATTTCTGTGCCATTTTATAGTATGTAACGGGGTTCTGGGAGAGAAGGAACGCCCTTTCGCTCCGCCTCGTTACGCCACAAAGGTGCGATGACGGCGAATGAGGGGGTCCGCCTTTGTGTACCTGCGTGCATATAAACGCGCCTGCCGGTTTATATCTTATGGATAAAGATGATTTGAGCGATGAGACTGACGGTTAAACAGGAGATTTTCTGCAACGTATATCTGGAGACAGGCAACGCTACCGAGGCTTATAGGCAAGCCTACGATTGCGGTAACATGAAGTACGACACGATTGTCAAGCGAGCGGGCGAGATGCTCCACAAGGGGGTGATTAGGGGGTGGCTGGAGGCGAAACACGCCGATCTCAACGAGCGGAGCGATATCCGTAAGCAAGAGATACTGGAGGAGCTTAAGTCTATAGCCTTCGCCGACATAGCCGATTACGTGGAGTTCGACGGCACCAACCTGTCCATCAAGTCCCTTGACGACATGACCTCTTCCCAGCGGCGCGCCATCGAGTACATCCGGAAGACCAAGCATGGCGTAGAGATCCGTCTGCACGGGAAGAGCTGGAGCATCGACCGTATATGCAAGATGCTCGGTTTCGATGCCCCGGTGGTGATGGAGCAGAAGGTGAACACGGGCTTCGAGGATATAACCAAGGAGGAGATACGGGAGAGGTTGATGAAAATGGTGGCGAATGGCTTACAAAATGACAGGAAAGATGGGTAAAAATGAGGGTATGTTCCAGGGGAAGTATGAACAAAATGTCAATATAGAGTACGATCCACGTACGGTGGAGCTATATCTGGAGTTGATGCGGCGGGAGGCGAAAGATGATTTCTGGTCTTTCTGCCTTTATTACGATCCCCTGTTCTTTAGCGGTAGGTCGTTCTTGCGTGGCGTGGCGAACGCTTTCATGAGGGTGGCCGAGCGCTTCGGCGAGGGAAGGATATATCGTCTGGCGGTGAGTATGCCGCCCCGCGCGGGTAAATCCTATGTCTCGTCCTTGTTCATAGCTTGGATGCTCGGTAAATATCCGGAAGAGTCGGTGATGCGCAACTGCTGCTCCGCCCAGCTGTATAATAAGCTGTCGTATGATACGCGTATGGTCATCCGTAGCGGAAAATATCAGGCGGTATTCGATGGGGTCGTATTCCGTAGCGATAAGCAGAATCTTGCGGGTTGGAGCTTGGACGCTGCCCGGCAGGTAAGCTACTTCGGTGCCGGTGTGGGCGGTACGGTGATCGGCTTCGGCGCTTCCATGCTGGCCATGACGGACGACTTGTATAAGAGCCTGGAGGATGCCATGTCCGACACGAATAATGAAAAGGTTTGGTCTTGGAAACAGGGAACGCACGACTCCCGTATCGAGGGCAACTGCTGCTCGATCGATATCGGTACCCGTTGGTCGGCTACGGACGTGCTTGGTCGCATGGAGGAAATGGGCAAGTATGACGAGATTATTCGTATCTCCGCTCTGGATGAGAACGACGAGTCCTTCTGCGAGGACGTGCATACGACGGAATATTACAGGGATTTGCGCGAGGAGACGGACGATTCCATCTGGTGCGCCGAGTATATGCAGGAGCCGATCGAGGCAATCGGTTTGTTATTTCCTAAATCAGAGCTCAATAGGTTCAAGCGTGCGGATATAGAAGGTAAGCAACCGGACGGCGTTATCGGAGCTACCGATGTGGCAGACGAGGGAGACGACGATTTCTGCGCGCCGTTCGGCCGGGTGTTCGGTGACAAGGTATTTATTACAGATATCCTGTTTACCAAGGATGCCGTCGAGATCACCCAGCCACGCCTCGCTCAAATGATTATCGATACGCGCTGCGACCAGATGCGCATCGAGAGTAATAACGGCGGCCGTATCTTCTCCCTCGGTGTCCGGAAGGATGTCAAGGCCAAGAAAGGCAAATGCGAGATACAGGCCAAGCCGACAACGGCCAACAAGGAAACCCGCATCTTGATGAAGTCCGGTTGGATAAAAAAGCATCTTTATTTCCTTGACGAGTCGGAGTACAAGAAGGGTTCCGACTACGATAGGTTCATTAAAGCCCTAGCCTCTTACAAGAAAGAGGGAGGCAACAAGCATGATGACGCGCCGGATGGAGCGACGATATTGGCTGAGTTCGCGGAAGCGTTAGGCTTTAAGTTTAAGAAGGAAGCGAGGAAAACGGCGAGAGGGGTTATTGTAAGGTAGCTGTTTATATTTTATCAGAAATGATAAAGTATGCCAGATATAGCGACCATCTTACAAGAGCCTGATTTTAAGAAAGTGGCCGACACTCTCTGCCAGGACACCATCGAGGGGCGGGAACCGGAAACATATCTCAAGGAGTATAAAGGCGAACGAACCCGCCGGGAAACATCCGTCGGTAACCGTGAGGATAAATCCATTGATATCTACTCGGATACGGAGTTTGAGGAAAATGAGGATGGTGATAAAGTTCCCAAAAAGACAGGAACTGATACCGTCCCGGTGGCCCGTATCCATACGAATATCCCAAAGAAGATCGTCCGCACCGCCGTAGCCTTCCTTTTCGGGGGCGATATGAATATCTCTTTCGTGGAGGACAACGACAGCACGGAGTATTTCCGGACAGTGATGGAGAAGAAGCTGAAGATGAGAGCGGTCTTCAAGGAGTTCGCCCGTACGGTGATGATCGAGACCAAATCGGCGTTACTGTTTTACCCTAAAGAAGTAATTACGAGCCAAGGGGCTGTAGTCGAACTTCGCGTTCGCATATTGAGTCAGAAGAACGGTGAGTTTTATCCTCATTTCGATGATTTTGGGGATATGGACGCTTTCACCCGTCGATACAAGGCCGTTAATCCGGACGATGGCAAAGAGCATGATTACGTCTGGATACAGACGGCCGATCAGAATATAACCTCCGTGGATATGGACGGTACGTGGGTTACGACCACTGAGCC
>JAQVCX010000056.1 GCA_028689545.1 Parabacteroides sp. | reverse complement strand
TCTTCCCGGTGAAATCGCCGGTTTTCTCGGTTAACACGTTGTCGTACAGATCTACGGTCAGGATGGTCTTCTCTTCAGCCATGATGTTGTTGTTTTTTGATGCCCCGTGGTAATGAGGCGTTACCTTATTAATAGTATATACTTATTCTCTCCCTTATTCGCGAAATAAGGGAGGGAGCCTATTCTATGTGAAATTCACCTGCAAAAGGCTATTTTCAACAGACGGCTTGGCAAATATAAAAAATATTATTGATAAACAATCGCTTTCATCTATTTATAAAAGAATAGAAATAGAAGGGGATACGGAAATCGTATTCCCTAATGAATCCATTTTTACGTTTATAATGCGTATATCGTGGATATGCGGTCAAAAATAGAGGTTATGTGTGTTTTTTAAGTTCATGCGGAACGTGTGATAGCCACTCCCCCTTATTTCGCGAATAAGGGGGTCATCCAGTCGCCAATAGCAAATCCACCTCCTCCGTTACCCTGGCATTCTCTCGATTCAGCTCTGATTGTTCTAGTGAGGCCAAATAGAAACGCGTTGTCTTTTCCGAGGTATGTCCCAGCGCTTGGCTGATGATCGATAAGGGGACATGTTTCCGCAAGGCGTTCGTAGCCCATGTATGGCGGAAAACATACGAGGTTAGATGAACGGGACGAGACAAGGCACGACCGATCTTCTTCAACGAGTTATTATACGAACGCAGTATCGCCTTGTATTCCTCGTGCCCCACCTCTCTATCCGGAGATAAAATAGGGAAAAGGTACGGGGAGGAAGGGTCCGCGTACTTATTAATCAACCGCCGCATCCCCGGCGTGATCCCGACACGGATCAGCGTGCCCGTCTTCTTCCGCTTATAGACGATCTCCTCGCCGTACAGGTTGGCGGTGGTCAGGCGGGCCATATCCGCGAAAGGCATACCGCAAGATAAATAGGCGAACGTACAGTAGTCGATCACGCACGCCAAATCCGGCTCCTCCGACTTCAAGGTCACGATCTCCCGGAGCGACTCGTGTCCCAACGCCCTGGATCCGGCCCTTTCCCTCTTCAAGTTCAGGTACGCGAATGGCGATACGACACGAGCCGGCAACAACCCGTCCCGGCAGGCCTGGTTATAGATCGAGCGGAAGTTGCTGAGGTATGTATTCACCGTATTCACCGTATTCACCCGCAAGCCGGCGGCTTGTAGGTAAGCGACGAACCGGCTGATTAAGCCCGGGGTTATCTCCGGGAAGAAGAGGTTTCTTTTACCCAGAAAGTCGTTGACCCAATTACGGGTCGTCCTATATAAATCGGCGGTGTTATGTTTCCCCGCCAAGCGCTTCTCGCGGATGCGTTCGGTGGCATAGGTATAAAACGCGGTGCCCGCCTTGCCCGGGCGGTTATTCTTTCGTTTGCTCATATCTCCCTTTTTGATGATTAAACATACTCTTATCTATCATCAAAAATAAGATAAAAAGACTTCTTCGGGGATCACCTCATCCCGATTAATTCCGTATATTTGCCACAGTACTAATAAATAACAATTACAACTATGACTAAATTAAGTAACATCCCGGTAAAGGGAACCCCTAGCAAGACAGCAAGGACACGTAAGGCCAAAACCGCCTCACCCGAAAACAAGTGGGATCCGACCAAGCCCATCCAATTCACCCAAGAAGAAATATGGGAACATATCCATGAGATCGAGCAGGGGCCGTTCATTCCAGTAGAGGAAATGCACAAAAATATAAGAGCATGGATGGACAGTCATCAACCAAAACAGTAATAGGTTCCCCTCAATATCATGAAAGCCTAGAAAGAGTTTTCAGAGAAGGATTGGTTCAGTTCGGGTACTTTCAAGCGAGGAAATATCTTGAGCATATATTAACATCCGTAGAGGATCTTAGCTCCGATTATCCCTACCATCCCGAATGCCGCCATCTAGCCACCAAAAGCCGTATGTACCGAAACATCATCTTGGATTCACACCTGATCATATACCGTATCACTGAACTACGAATCGAGGTATTGGACATCGTCCACTCCGCCTCCAGCATGCGAAAAATCAAGAGTACAAGAAAGATCCATATCGAATGACACAAAGAAAGGCGAGCCACCCGTAAGTGACTCGCCTCTTTTCGCTAATAATATAGGTAAGGTAGGCTTCCCGATAGCAGGAAGCCTGCCTTGCGCATTTAAGGAACTATGATCTTCTTCACGAATGAGGTATCCGGGACGGCGGTACACCTCAAGAAATAGACACCGGCATGACCTACCGGAATCTCCATCTTGCCTTGAACCGTTCCTTCGTAAATAACGATACCGGCCACATCCACCACCTTCATGGCAACCGGCTGAGGCATATCCACGAAGAGAGATTGGTTGGCGGCATACAAGCTCATACCCTCCTCGATAGACTCAACGCCAGTCGGTACGTCCGGTTTATCCGGATTCTCGGGATCTGCAGGATCCACGGGATCCACAGGAGTAACCGGCGTATCTGGATCCTCGGTAGAAGAGGTAGCGGAAACGACATCTACCTCAATCGTGCCGCTAACCGGCTTATAGTTCGGATCGGTCGGCGTGAAGGTAACCCCTTGCTTTCCCTTTTCCGTAATCACCTTATTCGGATTACTCCAAGCGAACGTTCCGGCGACAACAACGGCATCCCCGCCTTGCAAAACGGACTCGGATAGTTTCTGGCCGGACAGGATACCGGAAGCGCTAGGCCATGTAACCGTAGGCTTCGCTTGTTCGATCGTGTACTGGAATATCTTGTCATATTCATTATACTCCTCATCCGCCGGACGGTAAACACGTACATAATACGTACCGACGTTCTTCAATATAGCCGGTTGCTGCTTGCAAGCCTCATCAAAGAAGAAGGTAATCTGGCACTTATCGTCACCTTCGCCTGTCACGGTTACGATTTGCGCCGTACCGTTATATTTGGAAGAGGATTGAGCCAAGGCGAAAGTAAGATCAGCCTTTCCGATAAATTCAGGAGTAACCCCCGTAGAGCCTTCCTTTATCGTATAGGTTCTCGGATTCTCCATGTTCCCGTCAGACCATTTAGAGAACTTAGCACCTTCCGCAGGCACAGCTTCCAGCGTAACCTCTATACCACCCGGGATAGAGATCTTACCATTCGTCGGATCATATGGCAGACCGCCATTGGTGACACGCACATAGCCTGTCGGCTCTCCCGCGGCACGTAAGATGGATACGCCAAAGGATACCTCTACCTTCGGTTTCGTGGAATGATAGTAAACCGTACCTTCATAATTATTCTTATCCACGTCGTTCTTAGGCTCAATCACGTATTTAGTAATTCCATCTGTCTCTGTCTTGGTAATTGTCACCTCCGACGGACGTGTCTTCGGATCACCCTTGCCCTCTGGAGCTTGCAACACCGACACCTTGGATTTATTAATTACCAAGCCGTTATCATACTCCTCATCGAACTTATTATACAAACCGTCCTCGTCACGATGCAACAAGACCGTGTACTCGCCAGCGTCAATCGCCTTATCGGTCTTCACATTATCCTTTTGGTATAATACCTCGAAAGAAAAGCCCGCGTAAGTCTGCGAGGCGAAAGGCACGAAGTTGCGAGATACGCCACTGTAGTAGTATTCTTGATACGGCCACAGGATGTATTCCTTCTTGATATCCACCCGATGATCGAAGATCGCTGTTACGGTCAAGTCGCCGGTCACGGTCAAGACTTCCTCTTTGGTGATTTCTTTACCGTTCGCAAGAATGGTAAGCAGGCGTGCGCCGTTTTGCCCCTCTACCTTAGCGATGCGTACCTCCGTACCATAAGGTTGTTCTCCGGATGGCTCCAAAGTAATCGTCCCGCTTGAAGTCTGGCTCTGATTACTGCTTACGGCAGAGGCCTTCACCTTATACTTTTTCGGGGAGAAAGCGGCTTTCGCCAAAACATCTCCATTCACGGTAAACAAGCCGTCTGTAGAAGCCGTCACGCCAGATAAGACTATACTACCATTCAAGCTATATCCGGCATCCGGAAGCGCGACCGCACGTATCTTCGAGTTTACGGGAACGGTAGAACCGGAAGCGATCAGGCTACCGTCTTCCTTATATAATAGGATAGAGCCGTTCGCCGCTTTCTCGATGGAGACAAGTGCCATACTCGCCGGTTTAGCCTCGAACTCGGCGTGGATCTTCAAAGCCTCCATAAGCGTTACCTTATCACCCTTTAGCGAGTTCCCGTTTATAGTCAATGATTTCAACTGGGAGTTCACGTCCGGTTTAGCCACGATTTGCAAGACCGTACCTTGTTGCAAGGAAGCTCCGGATGCAACCTCCGCACCTTTCACGGTAACAACGGATAGACTGCCGTTGCCTGTTATCGCATCGATCGATACCTTATGCAGGATCGGGGTGAAGTTGGCCGAATAGGTCTTATTCGCGTTAGCCGTAACGAAGATCGTATCTTTCTTCCCCAAGGTCTCTCCCGAAGGCGTTACCGACCAACCATCCAGTTGATAGTTGGGTAACGGAGTCGCTACCAAGGTGATCTTTTGATCCTTTACGTACACGTTATCCTCAGTCTTTCCCAATACCTTTACCACGCCACCGGTCGTAGGGACAGCGGTGACCAGATACGTAGCGATTACCTCAACCTCCACGGATACCTCCGCCGTATTGTAATAAGAGGAGTTATCCGGGTAGAAAGTCACGGAGCATTCAGATTTCCCGGCCGGCATCACGGTATTCCCATCCGTCCAAGCGAAAGTACCGGCAACCGTATAATCACCATCCTTCACGCTACCGCCAGTCAATAAGGAGGCCGAGAGCAACTGCCCCGCCTTAATACTTCCAGCTTTCGGAGCCTCGATATCTTTTACGGCAATCGCCTTCTTGCTCGTCAGGCTCATGACATAGACTTGCTTGAAAGCGGCATAATCGTCATCTCCGCTATAGGATAACTTGACATACAGGATACCCTCTTTCTTGCGATCCGCATCGGTAGCCTCTACTTTACAAGAATCATCCTTAAAGTAAGCTACATCCAAAGTCTTGCCGCTCGGGATAGTAGTATAACCTAATTCAGCGGGGGCATCCGGATTAATCACTTGCTCCAAGCCCGAAACGTTCACCACCAATTTGGCTCTTTCCTTATAAGTTCTTAGGTCCTCGTTCAGATCCGTCACCCGTTGAGCCACGGACTTCTTGTTCGACAAGATACCGTTCTTCGCCGTGAACGTCCCTTTCTCGAAAGAGGCCGCAAGAACTACCGGGATACGAAGTACGGCACCTTCCGGGGCTTTCATCTCACCGTTCTCCGCGCTGTACACCACGCAACGGAAACTACCATCGGTGCGTTTGCTCCACGTAAGCGCATGTCCATCGGCCAACTCGCCGAGGATAGGAGTCCCATCCAGCAAGACACCGTCGGGCAAAGCGAAATCCACTTGGAACGAGGAGAAACTAAAGGAATTACCAGATACTACCAGCGTGAGCGTATCCTTACTGCCAGCGGTGTTCAGGTTCGTCTTCGCCAATTTCCACTGGGCGGCGGTAGCCGTTCCCGCTGATAACAGCAGGAAGAGGGCTACGAATAATTGTTTTATATGATTCACTTTCATAACTTACTTGATGATAAAGATATTAGTATTACTTGCCTTCACACCACGGCCCGTCTTTGCCGTCAAGCGATAGTAGTAAACGCCCGCCGGTAGCGTAAGCGCGGCCGTGTATTGGTTATCGCCCACCTCGCCGGGCAGACCGGACAATATCGAAACCAAAGCGCCATTGGCGGAGAATACGTGGATCGTCACGGTCTCGGCCATCTCAGCCAACTGATAGCGGAAGGTCGTATTGCCACGGAACGGGTTCGGATAGTTGGATACGGCAGCCACTTGGCTGATCGCCTCGATCGGAGCGTTGGACGTTACGATCGCGCCGCCACCGGACCTCAAGCTGTTGGCCTTCGCGTCGGAGAAGGAGGCACCTACCAAGGTAACGCCCGCCGGCATACGCAAGATACGGCTCTTGCCCGAAGGAATCGTACGGCCATCCAAGCTATAACCGATCAGACGCAAGGTATCTCCATTCAAGCTGGAAGCCTGGAGGAACTTAGCGGCATCGCCCAGCAACGGAAGCTCGTCGATGACCCCTACCAATTCCAGATAGATACCGGCTACCGGCACTTGGCTATTCATGGTAAGGAAGTTGTCGGTATCAAGCTCTACCTGCACGGGGGCCTCAGTCTCCGCACGTAACATAGCGGACTTGGATACCGGCTCATCACGAATGATATTGACGATACCGATCACGTCGGCGATCTCCACCTTATCATTATAGTTCACGTCAGCCTCAGCGTAGCCGAACTTATCGATCATGTTCTCCTTGTCCTTCAGGATGTAGCTTACCGTAGCCGTCACGTCTTGTACGTTCACGGACTTATCGAGGTTCGCATCGCCATCGCAGGTGTAGACAATCGTCTGATACCGGATTGTCCAATGCGGGAACCAACGATTCGTAACAAAAGCCACGACCGTATCATTCGGTGCCAAGCCTTCTGATATCGTATATTTGCTTCCCGTAATCTCTGTCTTGTCGCCATTCACGAACCATGCATACTCAGAGGCATTGCCCGCTACCGCCGTCCGGACCGATAGATCGATCTGGTCGTCATACCGACTGAAACCACCTACACGAGCCTCACCTACCGGCAGCCATACATCACCACCCACAAAATTCAACTGTCTAGGATTCTCTACGCCGCTGAACTCCAGAACCGACCCGGAGGTAATCAGATCCGTCAGTTTAGGGAACTTAGCCAAATCGATAGAGGCTGTAGCCGCGGGAACGCCATACTCCTGCAATTGAGCGGCAAGGGTCTCCTCGTTCTTCTCTATCGGTTCTATCGCCGTCCCGTTCAGCAACAATGTCTTCAATTGCTTGTTCTGGGACACGTCGCAAGCCTTCAAGCCCGTATTGGTCACGTCCAAATGCTCCAAGGCCGGATACATGGATACGATCAAGGAAGAAAGCGGCGTATTACCGGCCAACATCAAGGAACGCAATACCGTGTTATTCTTCGGCAAGGTAAGCTTCTCCACTTGATTGCCAGTCAACGACAAGATCTGCAGCTTATCCAAGGCGGAGAGATCCACCTCCTTCGCAAAGCTGTTGCCCATCTCATACATATATAGATGTATCAAGCGGCGAGGGTTCTCGTCGTTCCACATCGCTTGCGCATTCGAGGAGTTCTTGCCGCTCTTCCATGCCTCACTACTCCACCACTCTCGCAAGGCATCATTGTTGGACGCACCTACGATATTCGCCAAGGTATTCACGTCGCTCTCGGCGAATACTTGGGGCACGGCGGTCTCCACGTGGATATATGAAGTCTGTATCTGCCAGCCGGAGTAATAATTGACCTCCGTAATCTCACAGAACTTAGGGTTCATTATCTTGCAATAATACTCCCCATACTTTTCCTCCTTGCTATCCAACACGAATACGCCCGGACGATCCGGCACAGGCTTCAGTGCCGCTTTCTCCTCCGTCCCATACTTGGCATTCACCCACAAGAATACGGTCTCCACACCATTGATCACGGCCTCTGAGGAGAGGTCGATCGTATCACCGTTTGCAAATAACCCTTTCTGTCCGGGATAAGAGGCCGAAGTAAGTTGATATACACTCCGACCATTATAATATACATTCTGCCGGTAATTCTTCAAGGTGGAGTATTTCAGGTGGGATTGCCCATAACCGACATCCATGTTTCTCAAGTTTGGATACTGGGCCAAGTCAAAGCTCTCTACGTATCCCGGCAAGCCCAATGTCTGCAAGTTCTTTCCGATCTCGGGTGAAGGAAGCTTATACTCCGTGTTTTGCAAATATAGGTAACGGATAAACGCCGGCAGATTCTTTACCAGATCACCGAACTGGCTCGTATTTGGCAAGGCCAGATAAGTAAGGTTGGTAGCCTTATCGAAACCTTGTATCGTCAGGTTCGGGCAATGCTCGATCTCCAGACGGTTCAATTGCTTGAAGGAGGATATATCCAGCGAGCTCAGAGGCGAATGCTCCAGGTAAAGCTCCGTCAGTTTCGAGCAACCCGTTAGGTTTAGTTTCGTCAGTCTCGTGTCTTGGTAATATCTCTCGCCGGTGTATCGCGTACCGAATCTAAAATATTGCAGTTCCGGACATTTGGATAGATCCAGAGAGGCCAGATTCTTGCTATATACATGCAAGTGCTCCAGCTTCGTGTTCTTTGAAACGTCCAGCTTCTCTATATTCATATAACGCTCGCACTCGAAATACTTCAGCTCGGTAAAGGCACTCAAGTCTAATTGAGAGATCGTATCCTTCGAGTTCCTATCGAACTGGATCAACAGATGCGTCAAGCGGTTGTCCGTGTTCCAATCCGTACGGATCGCGTCTTGACCGCCATTCCAGTTCTCGTGCTCCCAGCCCTTGCTATCTATGAACTCCTTTAATTGGGTAATATTCGGGTTATCAGCAGCCAGCTTCTTCAATCCGGCGATGTCTGCCGGTGAGTAGTCGGCAGAGCCGCGGGCTACCTTGATCTGGACCGTACTCATCCTCCAAGAGCTATAATTCTTGTTTGTAATCTCGCACATATAATACTCGCCCGACTTTCCTGTAAATACGAAAGCACCTTCCTTGCCGGATACCCCCGGCATAGTCGTTTTCGTCCGTTTATCAGCAGCCCGATCAATAAGGTACCATTGATATTCCGATTTCACGCCATCCACCGTAGCGTAAGCGGATAGATCGATCTCCTCGCCCTTCGCAGCGTAAGCGTTATAATTGTCTACCGGTGTGCCTGCCATGATCGTAGTTTTACCATAAACGTACAAATTGCCGGATAACGGACGGGGAAGAGTCACCGTAAACCAAGTAAGAGAATCGTTACCATATACATTCAAATTTTGAAGCTTTGTCAATGCGGACAAATCCAAGGATTTCAATCGGGTGTTCTGCAAGTCCAATTGCTCTAACCCGGATAATGCCGATAAATCCATGGAAGTAACCGTTCGCGTCCTGCTATCTTCAATAAAGAAGCTTTTCACCCTACTTGGAGACTCCGCATTCCACGTCACACCCACGTTGTAACCGCTCTGCGTCCGGTCTTTCAAGTACTCCTTCTTGGAGATAAAGTTCTGCAAGTCCGAGTTCAGCGGGTTTGCCGCGGCGATCGCTTTCAAGGCATTGATATCGTCCTCCGAGTATTCGAACGGCATGACGACCAGCGCTTCGCCGCCATACCTCACATCGTTGCCGTCGGCATCACAAATATTCACCTGATATGTTCCGCTCCATGCTTCCGTGGCATGAGCCGTCAACTCGATTTGCGTGGCGGAGAAAGAAGGGATATCCAATATGTATAGGTTATACGCTTTGGCATCCTTATGGAGATTCTGCCCGGAAAGGGTCAAACTTTCAGAAGAACCGCGCAGGTTAATCTTCATCTTGGCGGGTTGCCCTTGCAGGAAACCGGCCTTTGTTACGTTGATCGTAAAAGGGATATCCTCGTTCAGATCGCCGGATATACGAGACAGATTCTCCATGAGGGGAAGTTGATTCTCAGCCATATATCGCGTCGTATAGGTAAAGGAGATCAAGGAAGCCGCGTTCAAGTCTTTCGATCCATATACGCTTACGGTACACTTCACCGTACACTCCTTCCTACTAGTCATTCTAAAACTAGGATTAATGCGATCTCCATACCTAAATAAATTATCGTCCGGTATCCAAAAGCCACCATTGTCTAACGCTTGCGCAGGCTCGTTGTCACCATTGAAGCCGAACTCTATCCCGTTTGGATTCGCGGCATCGTCTAATTGCACGCGTACAGCCATACCTTCCTTAAAATTCAGGGCAACAAAAGATACGTGCCGAGAAGCCTTCTGATCGTACATAAAGGCATAAGATACAGAGTCTGGTACAAAATCAAACTGTACCTCCTCTTCCGCTTGGCTCCGCGGAGCCTCGGGTGTCATTTCCGCCGGGCTCGCCGACCCGGCCATACTCCACGCCAAGCCATGCCCCGGCAAGGCGGCGCATAAACACAAGACCATCGCGATGAGCGACAACCTCATACTGATTCCTCGTAAAATTGTTTTCATAAGCAATATATTTAAAATGAATAAATGATTTAACATTCGTTAGTAAGGGGTATGGGTACCGAGACCCCCCCACCCATGGGGGAGCCTCGGTTGATAGGTGTGGGGGTGCCTCGGTACCCATGGGTGGGGACAACGGTGTACCCACCCATGGGTATAGAGACACCCCCATCCCTATCAACCGGGGGACTTAGCTGGTCGCAAGAACGACGAGCCAATCCGCGGAGGGAATCCTCAGCGAACCGACTCGTCGTATAAAGAATATATATATAGGTTAGTTTGCTTGCCCCATAATTATCCCGTTCTACCAAATAATCATTGATAAAAAAGGTCAACTCCGTATGTTCGATAAGTTCAATCATATAGTCTCGATGCCCTATTATCTTAGGCTAAAGGCGTAGTAAATATAAGAATAAATAAAATAAGTGATAAATGCCTACTTTCCCAAAAGGCCCGTTTTGGCGTTTATCGCGCGGATATCACGGATAACCGTTCGAAAATAAAGGTCATTATTTTTACGAAAGAAAGGCGAGCCACCCAAAAGTGACCCGCCTCATCTATTAAAAAATCAAGACCTATCCTAATTTTCAATTATCAATGCCCAATGCTCAATTATTTAGTTGTTCTCCGGACGAAGCTTGCGTACGGTAACAGCCGTTTGCCACATCTCGCTCTCGCGCAATGCCTTCAGTTCCACCTCCAGTTTCTCGCGGTAGTCTGGCTTGGAGTTAGAGTCGATAGAGATCTGCGCCTCGTTGCCGCATTTCACGTTGGCGTACAATTTCTCTACAACCGGCTTGATAGCGTCGTGGAAGGGGACCATCCAGTCCAAAGCGCCGCGCTGGGCGGTCGTAGAGCAGTTGGCGTACATCCAGTCCATACCGTTCTTGGCGAACAAAGGCATCAAGGACTGGGTCAACTCCTCGACCGTCTCGTTGAAAGCCTCGGAAGGCGTATGCCCGTTCTCACGCAATACCTCATACTGAGCCAACAACAATCCTTGGATAGCGCCCATCAAGGAACCGCGCTCGCCGGTCAAGTCCGAAGTAGCCTCGCGGATGAAAGTGGTCTCGAACAAATAACCGGAGCCGATACCGATGCCCAAGGCCAACGTACGATCCATCGCCTTGCCCGTAGCGTCTTGATAGATGGCGAAAGAAGAGTTCAAGCCACGGCCTTCCAAGAACATGGAACGCAAAGACGTACCGGATCCCTTCGGGGCTACCATGATCACGTCGATATCCTTGGCGGGAACAACGCCCGTACGATCGTTCCAAGTGATAGCGAAACCGTGAGAGAAGTACAGAGCCTTGCCAGCCGTCAGGTAAGGCTTCATCGTAGGCCATACCGACATGACGGCGGCATCGGACAGCAAGCACATGATGATCGTGGCCTTGTCGCAAGCCTCCTCGATACCGAACAGCGTCTCACCCGGAACCCATCCGTCTTGCACCGCTTTCTCGTAGGTCTTACCTTGGCGTTGGCCAACGATCACGTTGAAACCATTGTCGCGCAGGTTCAACGACTGCCCCGGTCCTTGTACGCCATAACCGATCACGGCGATTGTCTCATCCTTTAATATCTCTCTTGCCTTTTCCAACGGAAATTCCTCGCGGGTCATTACATTCTCTACAACACCGCCAAAATTCATTTGTGCCATTTCTTTCTAACTATTAATGTTTAAAAACCTATTTATGTATCTCTTTTATTATCTCCAAGTAACCGATGCCCGGCAGATCGCCTTTCCCTCATGGCAGATCGCCAAGTCTTGCTTATCGGGTGCCGACTCCGCCTTATGGAGCGTAAGCGGCATCCCTTGTTTGCCCTCGGATTGGTAGGCCATCTCCAGCCGGCCGATCTCACGGGTCTTGAACTGATCGATATCAAACAAATCCAGCAGATGCTCGATATACTTCACGCTATTGAAGTGACCGTTGATATCCAAGTCGCTGTATTTGATCGTGTACGGGATTCCCTCCGCCCTGTTCTCCGCCGGCATGATCTTGCCCGGCTTCTCGATCGGGCACGGTCGCCCGTCGATATATTCGCTCAATGCCTCTATATCCAATAAGGTAGGGCGGCGGGTCTCCACGTCGATAGCCGCCCAGATGGAGCGGGCGAACCCGAAGGTCTTCCCCTTCTCATCCGCCAGCTCGAAGCAACGGCTGGTGAAGAGGCGGCCTACCTCGTCGATCCAAGTATATAGATGAATCTGACTGAAAGCGGTAGGATATTCCCTCATCTCGATAGCCAGACGGGACAGTACCCAAGCCGTATGGCGCTCCGACATATCGTTGAACCCGAACCCACGCTCTCCGGCATGGCTGGAAGCGGCGTGAATCAAATAGTTACCGATCATGGGAAGCGTTACACGCCCCCTGAAGTCCATCAAATAAGGCTCCGCCACGAAATGAAATAATCCTACCTTCTCCATTGATTTATGATTTATTGTTCCTTTTCCTGTAACTTTCGCTCCATATCGGCCAACATATCGCTAAGGCGTTCCACCTTGCTCTTCGTGATAGCCACACGTCCGGAGCGGATAAACTGAAGGACACCGATCGTCTCGCTCAACTCGTTGAACAAGGCTTGTGTCTCGTCGTAGTGGCCGCTCTTCTCCAATACCACGCAGGTCTCGTTCATCTCCAGGATGCGGGCGTTGTACTTGCGGATCAAGCCCTCCACGGTACCCATCTTGATGAAAAGCTCGGTACTCAGCTTATACAGGGCGATCTCTTGATACACCAGATCCTCATCCGTATTATAATAGGCCTTCAAGATATCCACCCGTTTATCGATCTGCTTCACCACCTTGTCGATCATGTCCTCGTCGGCAAACGTGGTGATCGTGAACTTATGGATGCCCTTGATAGCGGACGGGGAGACAGACAGCGTCTCGATGTTCAGCTGCCGGCGTGTAAAGATAATTGTTATCTGGTTTAAAAGACCTACGATATTCTCCGAAAAGATAATAACGGTATATAAATTCTTTGTTGTCATAGCTTCCTCTCCTCCTTATTTCTCGTCTCCCATTATGATATTAGTCACCGTAGCTCCCGCCGGGATCATCGGGTACACCATTCCTTGCGGTTCCACGTCGGCAACCAGCAAGTAAGCGCCGTCATACGCGAGCATCTCTTGTACAGCCCCCTCCAGGTCCTCTCGCTCCCGCACCTCACGAGCTCCGATTCCATACGCCTTCGCTATAGCCACGAAATCCGGATTCTCCATTTCGGTAAAGGAGTAGCGCTTGTCGAAGAAAAGCTCCTGCCACTGGCGGACCATACCCAGGAAATTATTATTCAAGAGGATGATCTTCACGTTCAGACGCTCCTGCATGATCGTACCCAGTTCTTGTATCGTCATCTGCAAACCGCCATCGCCCGTAAAGAAACATACCGTACGGCCGGGAGCTCCAAACTTAGCGCCGATCGCCGCAGGCAGTCCGAACCCCATCGTACCCAAGCCACCGGAAGTAACCACGCTCCGGGTATGATTGTATTTGAAATAACGAACCCCCATCATTTGGTTCTGCCCCACGTCCGTCACCAATACCGCCTCATGGCGGGTAGCCTCGGATACCTTACGGATCACCTCGCCCATCTTCAAGTAGCCGGAGGCAGGGTATAGCTCTTTCCCGATCACCTTCTCATCTTCCTCCCGGGCATCCGGCTCGAACTCCGCGTTCCACTCCGGACGCTTACGCTCCTCCAGCAAGGCGGTGATCTGGGGGATCGAACGCTTGGCATTACCCAACACTTCCACGTCTACGGGCACGTTCTTCCCGATCTCCGAATTATCGATATCCAGATGGATGATCTTAGCCTGCTTAGCATAGGTCTTCAAGTCGCCCGTCACCCGATCGTCGAAACGCATACCGATGGCGATCAATACGTCGCACTCATTCGTCTTACGATTCGGCCCCACATTGCCATGCATACCCAGCATACCTTTATTCAAGGGGAAATCGGAAGGCATGGCAGACAGGCCCAACGTAGTGGAGCCGGCGGGGATGTCGTTCTTGCTCAAGAAGTCTAGCAATTCCTGCTCCGCTCCTCCCAAGATCACGCCTTGCCCTACCAGGCAGAAAGGCTTCTTCGCTTGGTTGATCAACCCGGCCGCCATCCGTATACGCTCGGGCACGATATCCGGTTCCGGTTGATAGCTACGGATATAGCCCACCTTTTCGTACGCATATTCCACCTTCCCTACTTGAGCGTCTTTCGCGAAGTCTAGCACGACCGGCCCCGGACGCCCCGTAGACGCGATATAGAAAGCACGAGACACCGCCCAAGCTACCTCCTCCGGCTTACGGATCTGATACGCCCATTTCGTGATAGGCTGCGTGATGCCGATCACGTCGATCTCCTGAAAAGCATCCGTTCCCAACAACGGGGAAGCGACCTGCCCCGTTATCACCACCAAAGGCGTGCTATCCATCATGGCATCGGCAATGCCTGTCAATGTATTCGTAGCGCCCGGACCGGAAGTAACCAACGCAACTCCCACCTTGCCCGATACCCGGGCGTATCCTTGAGCGGCATGCGTAGCTCCTTGCTCATGGCGCACCAGCACATGCTTGATCTTATCTTTATAATCGTACAGACAGTCGTATACGGGAATCACTGCTCCTCCAGGATAACCGAAGATCGTATCAACGCCTTCCGCTATCAACGTCTTCAGTAAAGCCTCCGAACCGGTTATTTTCTCTCTCATAAACTTTTATAGTTGACAGTAGACAAGTGACAGTAGACAGTTGTTTGCCAGTAGCCACCACTTGTCGGTTATTATTTATTTAATTCATTCTCACGATATAATTGACTCTCAATCATCAACGATCCGTACGCCCCCCTTATCGGCGGAGCTAACCATCTTGCCATACGCTCTCAACGCTTTCGATACCTCCCGCTGACGCGTCGGCGGCGTAAAGGCTTTCTTTCCACGTGCCTCCTCCGCTTTACGGCGCTCGGCCAACTCCTCGTCGCTCAGCCGTACGTTGATGGAACGTTCCGGGATATTGATCTCGATGATATCCCCGTCCCTCACCAGTCCGATAGCGCCACCGGAAGCGGCCTCCGGAGAGATATGTCCGATAGAGAGACCCGACGTACCACCACTGAAACGACCATCCGTGATCAAGGCGCACTCCTTACCTAAGTGACGGCTCTTTATATACGAGGTAGGGTATAACATCTCCTGCATTCCCGGTCCCCCTTTCGGTCCCTCAAACGTGATGACAACAACATCGCCGGAAACGACCTTGCCTTCCAGAATAGCCTCGCAAGCGGCATCCTGCGAATCGAAGACCTTCGCCGGGCCGGAGAATTTCCAGATACTCTCATCCACGCCCGCCGTCTTCACCACGCAGCCATCCAAGGCGATATTCCCTCTCAGCACAGCCAAGCCGCCATCCTTGGAATAAGCGTGCTCCACGTCGCGGATACAGCCTTCGGCACGATCCGTATCTAATTCCTTATAATAAGATTCTTGGGAACCCATCCGGATACTGAAGGCATGGGCGGGGGCACTCTTGTATTTACCGATCGCCTCCTCCGTTACGTTCGGGGAAGTGATGGCGTATTTATCAACAGCCTCGGCCAAGGTCAGGCCGTCCGCACGTCTCGTGCTGCCATCCACAAGCCCGGCCTTCATCAGCTCGTTCATGATGCCGAGGATTCCGCCGGCACGGTTCACGTCTTGCACGTGATACGTATGCGTATTCGGGGCTACCTTACACAGGCAAGGAGTCTTGCGGGATAACATATCGATATCCTCCATATGGAAATCGGCACCGGCCTCTTGAGCCACGGCCAATAAGTGAAGCACCGTATTGGTAGAGCCTCCCATGGCGATATCCAGCGACATGGCGTTCAGGAATGCCTGACGGGTAGCGATATTGCGAGGTAATACGGAGTCATCGCCGTCGCGGTAATATTTGTAAGCGTTCTCTACGATCCGCTTAGCCGCGTCACGGAAAAGCTGGATACGATTCGTATGGGTAGCCACAATCGTCCCGTTACCCGGAAGCGCCAGACCGATCGCCTCGTTCAAGCAGTTCATGGAGTTCGCGGTAAACATACCGGAGCAGCAACCGCAACCCGGACACGCATGGCGTTCCACCTGTTCGATACGCTCGTCGCTTACCGATGTATCGGCGGACTCAATCATCGCGTCGATCAAATCCAGATGACGACCATCCAGCTCACCTGCCTCCATCGGACCTCCGGACACGAACACCGTCGGGATATTCAACCGCATGGAAGCCATCAGCATACCCGGCGTGATTTTATCGCAATTGCTAATACAAATCATGGCGTCCGCCTTATGGGCATTTACCATATATTCCACACTGTCCGCGATAATGTCGCGTGAAGGAAGCGAGTAAAGCATCCCATCGTGCCCCATAGCGATACCGTCGTCGATAGCGATCGTATTAAATTCGGCGGCGAAACAACCTAGTTTCTCTATCTCGGCCTTAACCAACTGCCCGACCTCATGCAAATGCACATGGCCCGGCACGAACTGGGTAAATGAATTTACGATAGCGATAATAGGCCTGCCGAACTGTTCCTCTTTCATCCCGTTGGCACGCCATAGCGCACGGGCTCCGGCCATCCTACGACCTTCGGTGCTAAATGAGCTTCTTAACGGATTCTTCATCTCTTTCCTATTTTTGTTTGTAGGGCGCTTTATCCACGCCTCCACCTTCTATTTATTTATAATAAAAAAAGCCTTTCCCTGTATGGAGAAAGGCTTAAGAAATATCTTTACGACTTCACGACTTCTTGCACACCTTTCTCCTTACCTACTAATGACTAGAAGGACCACCACGAGAATAATATGCAATACGTTGTTCATCATCTTTTCTTATTGTCTTTATTTGTTTGACGCTGCAAATGTAGAACAATAATTGATATGCGCAAAGGATTTAAAAGGAAATTCTTTATTTTTCTTTCAATTCTCAAGCAAATACCATTTTAGAGTTGCATTTCAACAGAACCTGGAGTATATCACGTAGGAATCGGAAGGAAGAAATCTCATTCAATATATCACCGCTTTTTTAATACACAGCATTTCATATTTTGATTTGGATAAAACAATAAATATAATAATTTGTATCTTTGGCCCCAATAGCAATTAAGAAACTGATCGTTAATAGAAATATGAAACACTACAACTTTGATGAAGTCATCGAACGGCATGGGACGAATTGCGTGAAATTCGACCGCTTGAAAGAAATGTTCGGTGATGAGAATCTGGTGCCACTTTGGGTTGCGGATATGGACTTCCGTACACCAGACTTTATCGTAGATGCCTTGAAAAAACGTTGTGAGCACGAGGTCTTCGGTTATACATTCGGCTCCGACGATTACTACGAAAGCATCATTAATTGGGTACATTACAAGTATAACTGGAAACTGCAACGGGAATGGATCAGCTACATCCCGGGAATCGTGAAAGGAATCGCTTTCGCTATCCAATGCTTTACGCAAAAGGGGGATAAGGTGATCATCCAGCCTCCGGTCTATCACCCGTTCCGCATCGTACCGGAAAAGATGAAGCGAGAAGTCGTTTATAATCCGCTCAAGCTGGTAGACGACACCTACGAGATGGATTTCGAGCATCTTGAATCCATTATAGATGATAAATGCAAGGTATTGATCCTCTGCAACCCTCACAATCCGGGCGGGATCGTCTGGAAAAAGGAAGCCTTGGTCCGATTGGCTGAGATTTGCGCCAAGCATCATATCTTGGTTATCTCCGATGAGATCCATGCGGAAATGGCCTATCCCCAGTACACGCATTATCCATTCGCGTCCGTATCGGATGCCGCCGCTTCTTGCAGCTTGACCTTCATGGCACCGAGCAAGACGTTCAACATAGCCGGTATCGTGACCTCCTACGCGATCGTACCCGACGATCGTATCCGGGAAGCATTCTATTCGTTCCTTGAGGCCGGAGAGTTTGGCGATGGTACGATCTTCGCTTATACGGCGACAACCGCCGCTTACACCTATGGCGCCGAATGGTTGCAACAGATGCGGATGTACGTCATGGAGAACGTTCGCTTCGTGGAGGAGTTCATAAAGCAATATCTCCCGAAGATAAAAGTATACCAACCTCAAGCGTCCTTCCTCGTTTGGTTGGATTGCAGGGAACTGAATTTAAGCCAAGAGGAACTCGTATACCTATTTAAAGACAAAGCGGGTTTAGCGCTGAACGACGGAAGCATCTTCGGCCCCGGGGGAGAAGGCCATATGCGCCTGAACATCGGCTGCCCACGCTCTGTCTTAGATAAAGCGATGAAGGCTCTCAAAAAGGCGGTGGATAAGAAATAAAATCGTATCTTCGCGGGCATTTCTATACATATTTAAAATACAATACAAATGAAAATTACAGCAAACAAATACGTTGCGGTTACATACGACCTGAACGTTGGCGAAGGCGAGGAACGTGAGTTAATGGAAAAAGCGACGGGCGAGGCGCCTTTGAAGTTCATCTTCGGAACAGGCATGATGCTTCCGGCATTCGAGAAAGCCCTGAACGGACTGGAAGTAGGTGGCACGTTCAACTTCTCCATCGAGCCGGCCGAGGCTTATGGCGAATATAACGAGGAACACGTATTGGATCTTCCGAAGAATATCTTCGAGGTGGACGGCAAATTCGATGCCGAGGTCATCAAGGAAGGTAACACCGTCCCGATGATGGATTCTAACGGCAACCGCATGAACGGTTCTGTATTGGAAGTGAAAGAGGATATCGTGATCATGGACTTCAACCATCCGTTGGCTGGCGAGACCTTGCATTTCAGCGGTGAGGTAATCGACGTACACGAACCGACAGCCGAAGAGATCGCTGCCTTCTCCGCTCCCGCAGGTGGATGCGATTGCGGTTGCGATGATTGCGGCGGCGATTGTGGCGATAACCACGAGGGTGGTTGCGGTTGTGGCGGATGCCATTAATCGAGTTGATAGTTGACAGTGGACAGTTGACAGTTGCGACAAGCAGTTATCAACTATCAACTGTCAACTGTCAATTATCAACTGTCAATTGTCAACTGTCAACTATTTCACATGAATACTTTTGGTAATATTTACAGATTAACATCGTTTGGCGAATCGCACGGTCCCGGTATCGGTGGCGTGATCGATGGATGCCCGGCCGGGATCGAATTAGATACGGCATTCATCCAACAAGAGCTGAACCGTCGTAAACCGGGACAATCCCGTATCACGACCCCCCGCAAAGAGGATGATGAAGTACAGTTTCTTTCCGGTGTTTACGAGGGAAAGACAACCGGCACGCCGATAGGTTTCATTATCTGGAACAAAAACCAACATTCCTCGGACTATGATAATATGAAGACGGTTTACCGTCCTTCCCATGCCGATTATACCTATCAAACGAAATATGGAATCCGCGATCCCCGTGGAGGTGGACGTTCGTCCGCTCGGGAAACGATCGCTCGTTGCGTGGCTGGGGCTATCGCTAAACTCGCCCTTAAGCAATACGGCATACAGATCCAAGCTTATACCTCGCAGGTAGGCCCGATCCAATTGGCGGGTAGTTACCAAGATTATGACCTAAGCTTGACGGAGGAGAGCGACGTACGTTGCCCGGACCCGAAGACTGCCTCAGAGATGGAAACCTTGATCGCCGAGGTCAAATCAAAAGGAGATACCATCGGTGGTGTTATCACCTGTGTGGCGAAAGGGGTTCCCGTCGGACTAGGAGAGCCGGTGTTCGGCAAGCTACATGCCGCGTTGGGACATGCGATGCTTACGATCAACGCCGTGAAAGGCTTCGAGTATGGAGACGGGTTCAACGCCGCCTTCTTCCGCGGATCGGAAAGGAACGATCGCTTTTTCAATGATAACGGGCAGATCAATACGCGTACCAATAACTCAGGCGGCATCCAAGGAGGAATCTCCAACGGACAAGATATTTATTTCCGGGTAGCCTTTAAATCGGTCGCTACGATCCTAATGGAACAAGAAACGGTTAATATAGAGGGAGAGGATACGATATTAAAGGCACGCGGACGTCATGATCCATGCGTATTGCCTCGTGCGGTACCTATCGTAGAGTCTATGGCCGCCATGACTTTATTGGATTATTTATTGATCCAAAAGGCACGGGAAAACTTTTAAGACCAATTCTATATGGCTTGGATTCTGTTAATTATAGCCGGATTATTCGAGATCGGCTGGCCGCTGGGCTTTAAATTAGCGAGTATGCATTCCAAATACTTTATTTGGTTTATAAGTTTATCTATCTTATCCATGGGCTTAAGCGGATACTTCTTATATCTCGCCCAGAAAAACATCCCGATCGGCACGGCTTATGTAATCTGGACCGGGATCGGGGCCATAGGGACGGTTCTTCTTGGAGTCTTGTTTTTCCATGATTCCGCTAATATACTCAGGTTGTTGTTCTTATCCTTGATATTGATAGGGATCGTCGGCTTGAAATTAGTCCATTAATCCGGGTAAAAAACGCCGGTATACGCGTAGCCTCACGCCAGTATCGGCGTGAGCTTACACCAGTATCGGCGTAGGGCTACGCATATACCGGCGTTGACCAATGCGACTATTCGTGATGATAAGGCTCGTTATTCAGGATCGTCATCGCCCGGTAAATCTGCTCGATAAAGATCAATCGGATCATCTGGTGGGAAAAAGTCATCTTGCTCAACGAGATCTTTTCCGACGCCGCCTTATACACGGCTTCGCTAAAGCCATAAGGACCGCCCACCACAAATACCAAGCGTTTCGGAACCGTATGCATCTTCTTTTCCAGATAGGTGGAAAATTGCATGGAGGTAAACTCCTTTCCTTTCTCATCCAGCAACACCAAATAATCGCCGGGCTGCAAGGCCTTTAAAATCGATTCGCCCTCCTTCTCCTTTTGCTGCGCCTCAGAGAGATTCTTCACGTTCTTTATATCCGGTATGACTTCCATCTCAAAGGGTATATAATGCGTCAAGCGATTTTTATACTCATTGATAGCCTCCACAAAATAACCGGCATCCGTCTTACCAATCACAATCAGTCCAATCTTCATCTACTTACATTTACATGTTTGGAAAGGCTAAGTTACAAGAAAAATACATACCTTTGCAAAAACGAAACCAAATATTTATGGGAACGGATAGCTTAAAACTAGATTTTATACAAGACTTTTTAGCGGCGGATCTTGATGAATCATTTATCACTCGCCTAAAAAAAGAATTAAAAGACTTCTGTTCTTCAAAAAAAGCAGGAGTTTATCCATTGCAAACATGGGAGAGTTTGGGTGTTCATGAACGTGAGGCCTTCTACGAAACCGCAGAAAAACAGGTGCAACAAGGCCAAACGAGAAGCCATGATGAGGTAAAGAAAATGATTTTTTGATTGCAGACAAGATATAAAGAAATTAAAGAAACTATTTTAAATAAAGAAAGCTTATGAAACGACTCTTACTTACATTCGCCTTGATATTCGCGTTCGTATGTGCGCAGGCGGCGGATATTACCAGTATATCAAATGCTTTCAAGGCAGGAAATGCCTCCTCTCTATCCGGTGCTATGGATAAGGTGGTGGATGTAGCCTTGCCCAGTTCCTCTAAGAAATGTAACGGAAGTGAGGCCGTCTCTATGTTGTCCTCATTCTTCGGCTCGAATAAGCCTTCCGGATTCTCGATCGTACATCACGCGGATAAAAAGGAAAGCGGTTTCCTTGTCGGAAAGCTTCCGACATCTTCCGGTGAGTACCGTGTAAACATCACGTACCGTGCCGAAGGGAATACAGCGATTATACAATCAATCAGAATAGAATAAAAGATGGACAAACTTATTGACGACTTAATCAAATTAGCGTTTGCCGAGGATATTGGCGATGGCGATCATACAACCTTATGTTGCATCCCCGATACGGCGATGGGAAAAAGCCAGCTAATCATTAAGGAAGATGGCGTATTGGCCGGCGTGGAAATGGCTAGACGTATCTTCCACGACTTCGATCCGGAACTGAAAATGACAGTCTTTATACAAGACGGCGCCGAAGTGAAAAAAGGGGATATCGCATTCGTAGTGGAAGGTAAGACCCAATCCTTATTGCAAACCGAGCGGTTGATGCTGAACGTCATGCAACGTATGAGCGGTATCGCTACTACGACTCGTAAATATGCCAAGGCATTGGAAGGTACCAAAACACACGTTTTGGATACTCGCAAGACAACTCCCGGTATGCGTATGATCGAGAAAGACGCGGTTCGTATCGGCGGCGGCATGAACCATCGTATCGGCCTGTTCGACATGATCTTGCTGAAAGATAATCATGTGGATTTCGCCGGTGGCATCGAGCAAGCGATCACACGCGCGCAAAACTATCTGAAAGAAAAAGGCAAGAACCTGAAGATCGAGATCGAGGTTCGTAACTTCGACGAGTTGGAGCAAACCTTGAAAGTAGGCGGTATCGACCGTATCATGTTGGATAATTTCAATATCGAGAATACGAAAGAAGCGGTTCGCCGCATTAACGGACGTTTCGAGGTAGAATCTTCCGGCGGTATCACGTTCGACACGCTACGTGATTACGCGGAATGTGGCGTAGACTTCATCTCCGTGGGAGCCTTGACTCACTCCGTGAAGAGCTTGGATATGAGCTTCAAGGCTTGCTAATACAGCTTGCGCTTTAATCAAATATAAGCTGCCCCTGCAAGGAACAATCCTGTAAGGGACAGCTTTTTATCATACCGGGAGTGTAATTCAAACTCTGTCTGGTTTCTATTTCTTTTAAATCTCTGCAAATATAATTTTTTCTTTTTGGATTTACAAATGCTTCTTAAGGCAGTTGTCGGATGTGTGCAAGGGCGGCGAGGTA
>JAQVCX010000055.1 GCA_028689545.1 Parabacteroides sp. | reverse complement strand
TTGAGACTGCCACTTAATGAAAAAGTGATGACTCGTACAATGATGCTGACTACAAATCATAAGTCGCTAAAACCATTATTTGACTACTTCGGTGTTTAGGGTGACGCAATGACGAAGTCAGGAAATAGCACAAGCACCTTGTGCCGACCTGCACAAGCATCTTGTGCCGAGGCTCACAAGCACCTTGTGCCGGGCTGCACAAGCACCTTGTGCAGAGGCTCACAAGCACCTTGTGCAGAGCTGCACAAGCACCTTGTGCGGGAGGGGGGATTAGATCTCGCCGGCTCATCTCGTTCAATCGGATTCGCGGTCATGGCTGGCTGGAAGGTTATAGCAGGTTAATGATCAGCAGATTACTTGCGCTAATCAATTAAGGATTGAACGAATTGAGCATTAGAGCGAGAAGCCGAAACCCTGCTCGACTAGTTTGTTGTATTTTTTCTCGTTGAATTTGTAGAGGAAAGCTCCTCGTTTAGAACTTTTCTTGTCTTTGATATCCAGTTTCTCCAAGAGATCCATGGTGTTTAGCTTCTTGCGGAAGTTTCGTTTGTCTAAGGAGGTTTGGTAGATGGCCTCATACAACGTCTGTAGCTGGGGCAAGGTGAATTGCTCGGGAAGCAAATTGAAACCGATAGGACGGCTTGCCGCCTTCTTCTTCAGCAGGGACAACGTGTCGTTTATCATTTGGTCGTGGTCGAAGATCAAGTCGGGAAGCTCGGAAATCTTGGTCCAAGTAGCGTTATGGTCTTCCAGGATCTCGGGGCTGAAATTATTCATATTCACCAAGGAATAGTAAGCTACGGAGATAACCCGTTCCCCTAGGTCGCGCGATACATCTCCGTAAGCCCCTATTTGTTCCATAAAAAGATGCTCGATGCCCGTGCAATCGGTTAATACCCGTGATGCCGCCTCATCCACGCTCTCCCCTGATTTCACGAAGCCTCCCATAAGGGACCACTGTCCTTTCATCGGCTCGAACGAACGTTTGTATAACAAAACGTTCAACTCCTTATTGTTAAATCCTAGTATGATACAATCTACGGCAACATAGAATTTCACTTCGTCTTGATAAAAAGCTGCTGACATCGTTTTTATGGATTTTAAAGATTAACAGAGCTTGCGCGCCCCGTCGCTGATTACTACATTATATAATTTGGGTTCGCGGCCAAACCTCTCTTTATAGGCGGCGAAGGCTTTCTTCACGAAACCGTCGTACAGCTCATCCTTAACCAGGTTGATCGTACAACCGCCGAATCCTCCACCCATGACGCGAGAGCCCGTTACACCACATTCCTTGGCGATATCGTTCAAGAAATCCAGCTCCTCGCAGCTAACCTCGTAAAGCTTGCTCATACCATGATGCGTGCCATACATCTTCTCGCCGACAGTCTCATAGTCGCCTGCTTCCAAGGCGGCGCATACGTCGAGTACGCGTTGGACTTCCTCGATAACATATTCGGCACGCATGTAATCCTCGGCGCTGACATCCGCTTTTACCTCGTTCAGCATCTCCATCGTAGCGTCGCGTAAGAACTCTACTTCCGGATGGTTGCGGCGAATGGCGGCTACCACGTTCTCGCAAGATTTGCGGCGTTTGTTGTAAGCCGAGGATGCCAGCTCATGCTTAACGACAGAATCCAATAACACGAGTTTGTAACCCACCGGGTTAAACGGATAATATTTATATTCCAAGGAACGGCAATCCAAGCGGATCAAACTTCCGGCCTTGCCGAATACGGAAGCGAATTGGTCCATGATACCGCAATTCACGCCACAATAATTATGTTCCGTAGCCTGACCGATCTTAGCCAACTCGAATTTATCGATATTCAATGAGAATAAGTCATTCAAGGCGAAAGCATAGGTGCTTTCCAATGCGGCGGAGGAAGACATCCCGGCGCCTAGAGGCACGTCGCCAGCGAATACGGTATCGAAGCCTTGGATATCGCCCCCTCGTTTAATAATCTCCCGGCATACGCCAAAGATATATCTTGCCCAACTAGCGGAAGGAGCGTCCTCCTCGGTCAAGCCAAACTCGGCGTAATCATTTAAGTCGATGGAGAACGCCCGGACTTTGCCCGTCCCATTCGGTTTGATCTCGGCGATCATTCCTTTATCTACGGCACCCGGAAAAACGAAACCTCCATTATAATCTGTGTGTTCACCGATCAAGTTGATACGTCCCGGGGAGGTGTATAAGCTACCTTCGGTATTAAATGACTCTTTAAATTTAGTTCTGATTTTTTGTTGCATGATACTTAAATTGATTAAGGTAAATATTTGAATAAACAAGAAGAAATTACCCATTCAGAAAACTCTGCCGGGTAATTTCTTCTTTATCATATTATGTCCTGCCCTTCTTATTCAACAGGGATGTCTTTGTTGACGTTCTTGCTACCGATCAAAGCGTAGTATAGCAAATAGGCCAATCCTAAGAAGATTACCCAGAAGCTAGTAACGAAACCGCCTGCGTCGGCTACGGCACCTTGGATCAACGGAAGGATACCACCACCGCAAACCATTACCATGAAGATACCGGAAGCGGCTGCCGTATATTTACCCAAGCCTTCTACCGCCAAGTTGAAGATACCGCCCCACATGATGGAAGTACACAAACCGCAAAGGGCCATGAACATGATTCCAACCGGAACCTCGACCATACCGAAAGAGATATCAGACAAGAATACGGGCATACTAACCTTTGCCGTATCGGGAGCGAAGATAGCGATCAAGATAAAGATCATACCTACCGTAGCGGCGGATGTCAACATCGCCTTACTGGAAACCCTTGCGCCGAAAGAAGCGCCGAACAAACGTCCGATCATCATCAAGAACCAATAAGTACCCACGATAGAACCGGCTACCGTAGGATCGATACCGATCTCGGGAGAAGTGGCGAACAAGTTCATGAAGTTAGGGATACCTACCTCTACACCTACATACAAGAAGATAGCGATAGCGCCTAAGATGAAGTGACGGAAAGAAAGCGCGCTGTGCTTATCCGGTGTCTTAGCCTCATTTTCCTTAACCATATGAGGTTCCGGAATTTGCATGCTCAACAATACGATGAATACGATGGCGAAGATACCCATAGCCAAGAACAACGCCGGGTTAGCGTCGCTGATCTGAGCCCTAGCCGCATCACCGATCAAATAACCGACCAATACCGGAACGATCGTAGCGCCGATAGAGTTCACGGAACCGGCAACCTGAATTAATTGGTTACCTTTGTTTCCACCACCACCAAGTGTGTTCAACATCGGGTTTACTACGGTATTCAACATACACATAGAGAAACCGGATACGAAAGCACCTGTCAAATAAACAGCGTAGCTACCAGCCACACCTGAAAGATAAGAGATACCCACACCACAGAATCCTACGATGATCGCTAACAAAGCGGTTTTCTTGTAACCGATCTTCTGCAATAACATACCGGCCGGAATACCCATAAAGGCATAGGCGATAAAGTTTGCCGCGTTGCCCAACTGCGACATGAAGTTGCTGGCCGCGAACTGGTTCTTAACGATAATACCGAATGGGTTCTGTAGACCCGTCACGAAAGATATCATGAAGAAGAGAGCCACCATCATGATAATAGGTAATGTGTAATTCTTTTTTACTGTTGATTCCATTTCTTTTTTTGTTGTTTTAGATTATTAGATTACTTCAATTATTCACTTATTCTATACTGAATTTATAAATAGTAGTGCTTTGAAAAACTTCGCCGGGGCGGAGTTCGGTTGTCGGATACTCCGGTTTGTTGGGGCTATCGGGGAAATGTTGGGTCTCCAGGCATAAAGCGGCCCGTTCCGGGTAGCGTTGTCCGTTCTTACCTTCAAAATTCCCGGTCATCCAGTTTCCTGTGTATAATTGTACGCCCGGTTGGGTCGTATAAGTTTCCATTACGATACCGGTCTTGGGGGAGGAGCAGCGAGCGCAGAAAGAAAGTTCGTTGTCCTCCTTATTTAATAGGTACGTGTGGTCATATCCTTTGCCGAATATAAGCTGCTCGAAATTGTCATTGATTCGTTCGCCTACCTCATGAGGAGTCCGGAAGTCCATCGGTGTACCTTCTACCTTTTCTTTAGGTCCGTACGGGATCGCCGTATTGTCTGTAGGTAGGTAATAGTCGGCGTTGATCATGAGGATATGGTCTCCTATATAAGGATCGCCCGCGCCGGATAGGTTAAAATAAGAATGATTGGTTAGGTTCAAGACCGTAGGTTTGTTCGTGGCGGCTTGATAGGAGATAACGACCTCGTTCTCATTTGTCAGATGATAAGTAACGGTTGTTTTTAATTCACCGGGAAAACCTTCCTCGCCATCGGCGGAGATGTATTTCAACTCAATGGTTTGCTCGTCTATTTGTTTAGCGTCCCATACGACTGCGTTGAATCCTTTGATTCCGCCATGCAAGCTATTGGGGCCGTTATTTATGGCTAATTTATCATAAGTAATACCGTCGATCGTGAATTTCCCGGCGGCGATACGATTTCCGTAACGACCGCAAATGGCACCGAAATAAGGTTCTTCTGATGTTAAGTACTCCTCAATCGAATTATGGCCGGTAACGACATCGGTCATTTTCCCGTTCTTATCAGGAACCATCAGCGAGACGATTTTCGCCCCATAATTCGTGATCGCTAGCTCTGCTCCAACCTTGTTACACAGGGTATAAAGTGCTGTTTCTTTCCCGTCAATTTGCTTGCTGAAGTTTGTTGCAGACAAGCCCGACAGTGTGTTTATGTTCTTCATGCGTATCAACATTATTGAAATTGCGTGTAAAAGTAACTTTCTTCTTTGTATTTATAGCCTTTCTGAATAATGTTTTATAGCATGATTTTAGATTTGTCTACCAAAAATATATAATTAGAGCCTGTCATAACCTCATTTAGGGCGACTTTATTTGTTATCGCAATTCGGTTTTCCTGTTATTTCATGGAGAGATGGGTGAGTCATTTTATGGAGAAAGCTCCCGTCGGTTATCAGTAAGGGAGGAATTATGCGAATAGTCCTCCCTTACATTTTTATCCTGTCCAAATAGTTGGCTTTATCTGTTCTATAACTTATTTCTTCAAGGCCTCCAATACTTGAGGCATCATAGTACAGATCGTATGTTCTTCTTTCGCCGTAAAGAAATGGCCATCGACTACGGAATCCTCATCCGTAGCTTGCCCTTTGCTAATGGCAGGTTTAGCTAACGGATGTACCGCCAACTTCTTTCCTTCCGTGATTCCGGTGAAGTCGAAGAGCATAGCGGCAGCGCAATGTCCAATCATAATCTTACCCTTCTCCCCGAAATTCTTAATCACTTCCATTAGGTCAATATTGTATTGTTTGCTAGCGTTCTGTTGGAAAACAGGAACCGCGTCGCCACAAGCGAATACCATCGCGTCGTATTCGTCCTCGTGTCCTTTTAGGTTTGCGATCACATCGTCTGCTGTCAAGGCCATGCCAGAGTTCGTTTTGATCTCTTTTGAATCGGCTACCGCATATACCTTATATATAATGCCATTTTCGAAAAATGATTCCAGATACTGGAACAAACCGAATCCGTTTACTGGATTTACTGCTAATACCGCTACTTTCTTTGCCATAATCGTAAATTATTAAGTGATACAATAGTTATTATTTGTAAGTTCATTACTTTTGTGGTGTAAAGGTAGGTCTCTTATTTAGAAGAAACAAGAAGGCACTTATAAATAAGGAACTTACATGGATGTAACCATTGTTGAGATTCAAGTAAATAGAAAGGGTTAAAAAATGAAAAACTTTCATCCAACAGGGAATTGCCCTGTAAGAGACGTATTGAGCCGGCTAGGAGATAAATGGTCTATGTTGGTGCTTATCACTTTAAGTGCTAACGGTACCATGCGTTTTAGTGATATCCATAAAACCATAGCGGATGTATCGCAACGTATGCTGACCGTAACCTTGCGCACGCTGGAGTCGGATGGCTTGATCGAACGAAAGGTCTATGCGGAAGTTCCTCCCCGAGTAGAATATTGCCTAACGGAAAGAGGATTAAGCCTTATTCCCCATATCCAAGGTTTGGTGGATTGGGCATTGCAGCAGATGAGTGGTATTATGGAAAGCCGGGCTTTACATACGTCATGACTTGCTTTGGTATTAATCCATGAGTGAATAAATCTAAATTAACATGAAATCTAGCGTGTTAAGTGGAATATATGATATTTTTGTTAAACGAATGACTAATAAGAGAAAAGCATGAAAGACTCACGGAATCATACTATATTGGTAGTGGGAAGCAGCAATACCGATATGGTCATAAAGACGAATCACCTCCCTCGTCCGGGAGAGACGGTGTTAGGCGGAACCTTTTTAATGAACCCGGGTGGGAAAGGAGCGAATCAAGCGGTTGCTGTTGCCCGGTTAGGGGGGCAGGTATCGTTTATTTGTAAAACAGGCAGTGATATATTCGGGCTTCAATCCCAGCAGCTATTCGAGGAAGAGGGGATTGATACGTCCTATGTTTTCTCGGATACGAAGAATCCATCTGGCGTAGCGTTGATAACGGTGGATGCTCATGCGGAAAACTGTATTGTGGTGGACTCCGGAGCTAATGCGAATCTATTACCTTTTGATTTAGCGAAAGCGGAAGAGGCGATAGGAAAAGCCGATTTGATTTTAATGCAATTGGAGATCCCTATGGACACGGTCGAGTTTGTCGCTAAGGTAGCATCGGCGAAGAACAAACGAGTAATCTTGAATCCGGCTCCCGCCCAGCCTTTGTCGGTGGAGTTACTCCGGCATCTGTATATGATTACCCCGAATGAGACAGAGGCAGAGATGATCTCCGGCGTGAAGATCACGGACGATGCTTCCGCGAAGAAGGCAGCGCAAGTTATCATGGAGATGGGGGTACAGAACGTAATCATTACTTTAGGTTCGAAGGGTGCTTTGATTTCTTGTGATTCTATGGTAGATATGGTTCCTGCGATGAAAGTGGAAGCCGTTGATACTACAGCGGCCGGGGATATTTTTAACGGCGCTTTAACAGTAGCTTTGGCCGAGGGCCGGGATTTAAGGGAAGCCGTGAGGTTCGCTTGCAAAGCTTCCGCCATTTCCGTGACTCGTGTGGGAGCACAATCTTCCGCTCCTTATCGTAATGAGGTAGATATCTTTGATTAATCTAAAAAAACGATCTGATATTATGAAACAAACAGTATTTGCGATGATAGCGTCAGCCTCTTTATTTATAGGGGCGACCTCATGTTCCCAACAACCCTCGGCGAAGAATCAAACGACGGTTCCCGCTGAGTTTACGATCAGTAAAGAAAAGCTGATGGATAAGATCAAAGGCGGTTGGGCCGGACAAACCATAGGCTGTACATATGGCGGTCCGACAGAGTTCAAATATAACGGAACGATGATTCAGGAATACGTACCGATTGTATGGCCGGATGGGTATATCAAGTGGTGGTATGAGAATGTTCCCGGATTGTATGATGATGTTTATATGGACCTTACGTTCGTGGATGTTTTTGAACGGTTGGGGTTAGACGCTCCGGTGGACTCGTTTGCCACGGCGTTCGCTACGGCGGGATATACGTTGTGGCATGCTAACCAATCGGCACGTTATAATATTTTACAAGGGATCATGCCTCCGATGTCTGGTCATTGGCTGAATAATCCGCATGCGGATGATCTGGATTATCAGATCGAGGCGGACTATGCCGGGCTGATGTCGCCGGGTATGCCAAATACGGCTTCCGAGATTTCTGATAAGATCGGGCATATCATGAATTACGGAGATGGATGGTACGGCGGTGTGTATGTTGGGGCGATGTATTCGTTGTCATTTATCTCGGATGATATCGAGTTTATCGTGACTGAGGCGTTAAAGACGATACCGGAGCAAAGTACTTATTATAAATGTATGAGCGAGGTGATCCGCTGGCATAAGGAATATCCGGATGATTGGAAACGTGCTTGGTTTGAGTGCGAGAAGAAATGGAGCTCGGATATCGGCTGTCCGGATGGTGTTTTCGTTCCGTTCAATATCGATGCCGTGATCAATAGCGCGTACATTCTTATCGGCTTACTTTATGGTGAGGGCGATTTCTATAAGACATTGGATATCTCTACCCGTTGCGGACAAGACTCGGATTGTAATCCGGCCTCCGCGGGTGGTATCTTAGGAACGATCCTTGGCTATAGCCGTATACCGGATTATTGGATGAAGAACTTGAGAGAGGTGGAAGATATGGATTTCGCTTATACGACTATCTCTTTGAATAAGACTTATCAAATGGGCCTTAATCAAGCTTTGCAAGTGATAGAGCGCAACGGTGGTTCCGTTTCGGATGACGAGGTGACGATCAAATGCCAGCAACCCGTAGCCGTTCGTTACGAAAAGGCTTTCGAGGGTATGTATCCGATAGAGAAAGTGGCGGTTAATAAGAATCTGCCCGATGTAGGAGAACTTCCTTTTGAGGGAACAGCCGCCGTATTCAAAGGCTTTGTGAGTGCTAAAGATGATAAATACGTAGCGAAAGTAGATATGTACCTAGATGGAGAGCTGGTTGAGACGGCGAACCTTCCTGCATCCTATACGACTCGTAGAAACGACTTGTTCTGGAAGTATCAACTACCCAAGGGAAAACATACGGCTACGTTTAAATGGCTAAATCCACGTAATGATGTCTCCGTTCATTTCAATGAGATACTGATTTACTCGGATGCTCCGAAAGAGATTGTTCACCAATAGAATTATAAAGATTATGAGGAAATTATTGTTTCTGATGGGTGTATTCGTCTTGCTGATCTCTTGTAAGGGAAATGGCTCGAAAGACGTTGCTCAAGCTGATAAGCCTCAGCCGGTAAATCTTATTCTAGATACCGATTTAGGTCCGGATTATGATGATGTGGGTGCTATGGCCTTGATGCATGCCTTGGCGGATAGCGGTCAGGTAAATATCCTTGCGACTCTTTCCTCCAACCATGATGAGCAGGTGGTGCCTTGCATAGAGGTGCTGAATACTTATTTCAACCGTCCGGACATACCGGTAGGGGCACCAAAGAGCGAACCGGGGGTTTCTTTGACTACTTGGCATAAAACGAAGTGGACTGACGAGTTACCCACTAACTATCCGCATCATACGGCGAAGACTTCCGACGCTCCGGATGCCCTGAAAATGTATCGTAAGATTTTGAGCGAGCAACCGGATACTAGCGTTGTTATTTGTACGATCGGTTTCTTTTCTAATTTAAGGGACTTGCTTCAATCGGGAGCTGATGAATATAGCGATCTCTCCGGAAAGGAATTAGTCGCCAAGAAAGTGAAACGCTTGGTTGCTATGGCGGGCCTGTTTCCGGAAGGTAAAGAATTTAATGTGTATTGTGATGTCCTTGCCTCTAAAGTCGTAGCGGAGGAATGGCCTACAGAAATTATCTTTAGCGGTTTTGAGATCGGGAACGTAATCTTGACCGGAAAGAAATTGGTGCAGATGAACATGGAGAACAGTCCCGTGAAAGATGCGTACGCCCTTTGTTTTGCGGAGGGAGATCCGGATGGGCGCATGAGTTGGGATCATACGGCAGTATGGGTCGCTATAAAAGGCTATGAGCCTTATTTCGATGTAGAGCGAGGGACCTTTAATGTTATAGATGATGAGGGAACTAACAATTGGGTCGCAAATCCCAATGGCCGTGATCTTCGTTTGATCGAGAAGATGCCACCTACGGAGGTCGCTTCTTTGATCGAGAATTATATGATGCATCAACCATCTATTAAATAGTATATTTATGTATATCGTACAAGATTATTCTTTAGCTGTCATATTCTGTGTCGTTACGATGCTTTGTTGGGGGTCGTGGGGTAATACGCAGAAGTTAGCCTCCAAGACTTGGAGATATGAGTTCTTTTATTGGGACTACGTGATTGGTGTCTTGCTCTTTTCTTTGATTTCCGGGTTTACCTTGGGTAGCATCGGGGCGGAAGGACGCGGTTTCCTACCGGATTTGGCGCAAGCGAACCTCGCTAGTTTAGGGAGTGCCTTTTTGGGCGGTATTGTTTTTAATGCCGCCAATATCCTGTTATCCGCGGCGATCGCCATTTGCGGATTGTCGGTCGCTTTTCCGGTCGGGATCGGGTTGGCCTTGGTGTTAGGTGTATTGGTTAACTATTTCGGGGCGGCGAAAGGGGAGCCGACTTACATCTTTGTGGGCGTAGCCTTAATCACGGTCGCTATCATCTTGAATGGCTTGGCTTATAAGAAAGCCTTGGTCGGTACCAAGAAAGTATCGGGGAAGGGGATTCTTATATCGGTTGTGGCCGGCGTAATCATGGCCTTCTTCTATCGTTTCGTCGCTGCTTCCATGGACATGGAGAATTTCGCTTCTCCAGCATCCGGGAAATTGACACCTTATACCGCCGTATTTGTTTTCGCCATAGGTGTGTTTGTTAGTAACTTCCTATTTAACACGTTGGCTATGAAACATCCGGTGGAGGGCAAGCTTGTCTCCATATCCGGTTATTTTAAGGGAAATATGAGTACGCATCTCGTGGGTGTATTGGGAGGCGTTATCTGGTGCATCGGTCAATCTTTCAGTATGATAGCGTCCGAGAAAGCGGGAGCGGCAATCTCTTATGGATTGGGGCAAGGGGCCACGCTCGTCTCCGCTTTATGGGGTATCCTTATCTGGCAAGAGTTTAAGGGAGCGCCTGCCATTTCCAATCGTTTGAATGTCGGGATGTTCGTCTTATTCGTGATCGGGCTTGGGTTCTTGATTTATGCGGGAGCTTAAATAACGTTATTCTTATTTATTCCGGAAAAAACATTACCTTTGTTCTTGTTTCTTGTTTATGGGAGTTTAATAACGAAAAAAGACGATCTATGAAAGAAGAAGGTGATGTATTTAAAAAGTTCCGTGATTCCTTCAGTAGGATGGAGGGACATTTCCATATACTAGAACAGCGTGTGCCGGTTGAGCTTCAGATGGAGTATTTCAAATACTCGGAAGACGTACGGAAGGAAAACCGGCCTCCCCGTCCTTTATCGGAGGATGAGTGCGAGACCTTGTACAACACTTTGTTTACGGAGGAAACGAAGGACAAGGCCGAGAAGAGACATCTATTATCTCAATTGGCTACCTCGAAATCCGTCCGTGCGTACCGCCTGTTGGAGGAATATACCCAGCATCCGGATCCGGAAGTGACAGATTGGGCGTACATGGCTTTGATGGAGTCTCGTATCTCCTTAGAGTCTGAATTCTCTGATGAGAAACAGATTTACATCTCGACCGGCTTGGGAGGAAAAGGGGAGAAGTTGCGTTTCTATGTCTTGATGATATCTAAAGGCAAGAAACCATTTCAAGAATATCAACGGCAGACAATCGAGCGGGAGTTCGTTTATTATCTACCGAAAGCGGACTGCGAGATCGAGCGTTTGACGATTGATGAGCAGCATGTGGAGCTGGTGTTCTTGATCCCGGTGCGTACGGATATAAAAGCTACGTTGGACCGGGTGATCAATGAATGTAACCAATACGGCGATTTCCTCTCGAATGTTTTCACGATCACGAATGTCAAGGAATTGACACCCGAGGAGATTTCCGAGATTATAAATAAGAATGGAGACGATAAAGCAAGCGATTAAGTATGGCGTAGTCGGGTTGAGCAATACCTTGATAACGATGATCGTTATCTGGGTGATGATGAAACTCTTCGGATGCCGGGAAGGTTTATCTAACTTAACAGGATATGTGGCAGGCATATTAAACAGTTTCATCTGGAACAAGCAATGGACTTTCAAGGAAAGCTCCACCGGATGGACGAAAGGGGCGGTTCGGTTCACGATCGCTTTCGCCATTTGTTATGCCTTACAGTACGGATTGATACTGATCCTCAATTCCCGACTTACGATCGATCATTATTACAACCACTTGATCGGTATGGCTTTCTATACGGTGATCAATTTTTTAGTAAATAAGTTCTATACCTTTAAAGCTTAAAAGGCATGAAGAAGTTGGCGGTTATAGTTCCGTGTTACAACGAGGAAGCCGTGATTGAGGAATCGTATCGGCGTACGAAAGAGGTTTTGGTAAAGTTGCCAAACTCTACGGAGATTATCTATATAAATGATGGTAGTCAGGATAAGACACGGTCTTTGCTGGATCATATAGCCGCTGCCGATCCTCATGTGAAGGTGATTCACTTCTCCCGGAATTTCGGTCATCAGCCGGCGGTAACGGCGGGTATCAATAACTGCGACGCTGATTTGGCGATTATCATCGACGCCGATATGCAGGACCCGCCGGAATTGATCCCGGATCTGCTGGAGGTGCAGGAGAGAGAGCAGGCCAACGTGGTTTATTGCGTCCGTAAGTCCCGGGAAGGGGAGAGCCTTTTCAAGCTGCTCACCTCGAAGGTCTTTTACCGGTTGATGAATTATATGAGCGAGGTTCATTTCCCGTTGGATACGGGGGATTTCCGTTTGGTGGACCGGAAGGTGATGAATGAGTTCGACCGTTTCAAGGAGCGGGGGAAATATATCCGGGGCTTGATAAGCTGGGTGGGCTTCCATCAAGTGCCGTTTTATTATGAGCGTGAAGCACGTATCGCCGGCGAGACGAAATATCCGATTAGTAAGATGCTGAAATTCGCGTCGACGGCAATGCTTTATTTCTCGAAGAAGCCGTTGCGCCTGGCGACGAGCCTGGGGTTCATATCCGTATTGGTCGGTATTATCTTGGCGGTTTGGTTCACGTTGGGCAAGATCTATGGTTTCAGCAACGCCGAGGTGGGGTGGACTTCTATCATGACTTCCATTATCTTCTTTGGGGGCGTGCAGTTATTGACGGTCGGCGTGCTAGGGCAATACGTCGGTATCCTTTTTGACGAGATCAAGGCCCGTCCCGAATACATCATTGACGAGAAGAGAAACTACTGAAAAACTAGATAGCGATGAAAGACATTGGACTACATTTAATGAAGAGGCCCATACATAAGGCCGCGCGCGGAGGCAGATCTCTGCTTCTGTCATTTCTCTTCCTGGGTTTGATTTTGACGGTGAGGGCACAGTCCGGCCTTGTCGGGCGTGTCGTGCTGAGTGTGGACGATCCGTTGGTGACGGCTACGATCGACAAGCCGGAGGCGGCGCAAGGCGAGCGGGTCAGCTTGACGCTGGCGGGCCTCGGCAGTCGGCAATCGGCGGTGGTGACGGCGGGGCTGTCGGCCTCGGATACCGATTATCCGCTGGAGAAGCTGGGCGATACCACGTACACCTTCTTGATGCCTTCCTCTACCTTATATATAAATGTACATGTGGCGGCGGCTTCGGGATACTTGATCCGGGTGCAGACTCCGGGCGTAAGCGGTGCCCAGGTGAAGCTGGAGGCGCTGAACGCCGCGGGTGGAGCCGGGACGGTGGTGGAGGCGGGAACGCCCTCTATAGCCAAGGGCGCGAAGGTGCGCGCCTCTCTCACGTTGCCGACGGAAGAGAAGGGGACTTTCTCCTTGCGCGAGTTGGCGGGCTACGCCACGGACGGCTCTTGGACGTTGCTGCCCGTGGGAACGGAAGTGCCGAAGGAGGTCACTTTCGTGATGCCCGCTTCCGACGTGGTATTGCGCTACACGATCGGCTACGAGGCGAATACGACGGATACGCCCAAGGAGGACAGCCCCGAAGCCCCCAAGGTAGAGGTGCCGGAGATCGTCTGGCCGGCCGATCCGCAGGAGAAGCCCGTGGTGGTTGTCATCTCGGAGGTAGAGGAGGGGCGGCAAGCGGCCTTGTCCGAGCAACTGGCCACGATCGTCACCGATGATCCGGAGACGGTGTCGGAGGTGGTGGATATCAGCCTGCGGCAAGACGGCAAGCCCGTGCAGCCCAAAGAGGGAGAGCCGGTGACGGTGACTTACCCGTACCCACAAGGCACGGACGGCACGTGGAACTTCCAGATCCTTCATATGATAAGCGATGATCCCGCCAAGCCGGCGGAGTTCGAGATGATCTATCCCGAGGCCCTGCATATCGGCCTGCGTTTCAAGGTAAGCCATTTCAGCCCTTTCGGGATCGTCTATACGCCCCCGGTGGGCGAGAACCCGGTGCGGGTGACGGGTGTCAAGCTATCGGCCGCCTCCCTCGGCTTGAGTCCGGGCGAGAGCCGGAAGCTGGAGGCTACCCTTACGCCCGCCGATGCCACGGACCGGCGCTTGGAATGGACCTCGTCCGATGAGGGCGTGGCCACCGTATCGGCGGACGGCACGGTGACGGCTGTCGCCGCGGGCACGGCAAGCGTCGAGGCGCGCACGCTGAACGGCGGCTTCACCGCTACCTGCGAGGTGACGGTGACCGGCGCGCCCGACCCCGATCCTACCCCCGATCCCGATCCAGAGCCTCCCGTGGCGAACGAGCGGGTGGACTCGGTGGAGCCGACCCTCCTCGTCTCGCCAGGACAGCTGCGGGTGACTTCCCCCGCCCCGGTGGCGGTGGAGGTGTACGATATCTCCGGCCGGCGCTACCTTTCGGCGGCTGCGGCGGAGTCTCACCAGCTATCGCTCCCTTCCGGCCTCTGGCTGGTGCGGCTGGGCGATAGGCCGACGGAGAAGATCGTGGTGCCTTGATACGTGATAAATCGGAATGACTATAAATCTAAAGAAACAAACAACGATGAAACAATACATCAAGAGATATTTACCGCTCGCCTCCCTCTCGCTGGCTCTTTGCCTGGGGGGATGCGAGGGGAACGATGCCGCCGGCACGGACTTGCCGCCGGTGAGCGTGAGCCTTTTCACGAAGACCTTGTCCGGTGAGCCGGAGAGTGGAGCCTCGGCGCGCCGTGTAGTGGTGCTCGACGAGGGGGGCGCGTGCGTGGCCAATTACTCCTTCGTGCCCGGGTCTGGCGCCTTGTCGCTCGTGCCGGGAACGTATAGGATGACTACCCTGAGCGTGCCCACCGGCTTGCGGGGCTTGCCCGAGGCGGGTACCGTGTCCGGGATCTCGCCGGATATCTCCCTCTCGTTCGCCGAGGGGGAACCGGTCATGCCTTTCTCGCTGAGCGGCTTTACGGAGCTGAGCCTCTCCGCCGCCTCGGTCTACACGGCTACCTTGAGCCCCGCCACGGCTGTGCTGGGCTTGCGGGTGAGCGGTTTGCCCGAGGGACGTTCCGTCGGTTTCACGCTGGCGGGCATGTACGCCTCGGCGCGCCTGGACGGCGTCTACGCGGGCAGCCGCGACTATCCGGTATCGGCCTCCGGCGAGACGGTCTGCTTCCCGACCCCGGGCGTGGCGACGCTCCTGTATAGCGTAGACGGCGGCGAGCCCCGCGCCCTTTCCCTGGGGCGCGATCTGAAGGCGGGCAGCCGCCTTCAGCTGGAGCTGGACTGGAGCGAGGAGCTGAGCGAGATCTCGGTACGGCAGGTCACCGTGACGAGCTGGGTCGAGGGCGACGAGGTGAACGGCGACGCTACCCTGAAATGACGACTTCTCTTAAATCAATAATATTCATTTAAAACACAACAACTATGGACGAGAAAGTAAAGAACTACAGTTGGACGTATGACCTGGAAGAGTACACAATGACCAAGGACGTGGCCGAGGACTACACCGCCAAGGTGCAAGCCCGCCCCACGCTCTCGCTGGCGGACATCGCCCGCCTCGTGGCCGAGGAGCGCACGGAGTATAGGCCGGACACGCTGGTGAACACCGCGGACATCATGGAGGAGATGATCCGCCGGATGATCTGCCAGGGCTACGCCGTGCAGACCAACACGGCGCTCTATACGCCCTGCATCACGGGCGTGCTGATGGGCACGAAGGGGCTGTTCGACCCCGCCAAGAACGCCTGCGTGGTGAACCTCTCGCCTACGCAAGCCCTCCGCCAGGAGGTGACGAAGAAGGTGACGCCCGTCTTCTCGGGCCACGTGCGTAGCATGGGCGGCGCGCGCATCGCCCTCGTGAAAGACGTGACCACCGGCAAGACCGACGGCACGATCACCCCGGGAGGCCTCCTGGACGTGACCGGCTCGAAGATCCGCTGCCTGGCCGCCGACGGCGTGAGCGTAGGCTCCCTCACCTTGGTGAACACCTCCACCCAAGCCGTGGCCGCCACCATCACCACGCTCGGCCTTAATGACCCGAGCCGCCTGATGTTCAACATCCCGGCGAATCTGGCGGATGGCAGCTACCTGTTGCGGATAGAGACGTATTTCACATCGGGGGTTTCCCTGCTGAAGTCCGTCCGTACCATCGAATATCCCCGCCCGCTAGTAGTGGGAGGCGGATCGGAGAGCCCGGACGAGATCTGATTTCTCCCCCCCCCATTCCGCACAAGGTGCTTGTGCCGGCCTGCACAAGGTGCTTGTGCCGATCTGCACAAGGTGTTTGTGCCGAGGCGCACAAGGTGCTTGTGCAGGGGCTCACAAGGTGCTTGTGCCGATCGGCACAAGCACCTTGTTCTTTTTCGCCCTATTTCCGCCCCGCCGGGCCAGCCGATATATATTTCGCGTAAAATGGATGCCCCCTGTAGAAGAACCGTTAAAAATACGTACATTCGCGACGCTCTCAAGGGGGTAAACCGTAAATGTTTAATTCTAATTAGATCAAGCGAGAATGTCAATACAAAAATCGGATCGCATTATCAGCGTGGAGCATATCTCGAAGTATTTCGGGGAGAAGGCCGTGCTGGATGATGTCAATTTAAACGTCCGCAAGGGCGAGTTTGTAACCATTTTGGGGCCTTCCGGCTGCGGGAAGACCACCCTGTTGCGTTTGATAGCCGGTTTCCAGACGGCCTCCGAGGGCGTGATAACGATCGCCGGCAAGGAGATCACGCAGACACCGCCGCACAAACGCCCCGTGAATACGGTATTCCAGAAATACGCCTTGTTTCCGCACCTCAACGTGTACAACAACATCGCCTTCGGCCTCAAGCTGAAGAAGCTGCCTTCCGCCACGATCGACAAGAAAGTGAAGCAGGCGCTGAGGATGGTGGGGCTGACGGACTATGAGGACCGCGACGTCGATTCCCTCTCCGGCGGCCAGCAGCAACGGGTGGCGATCGCCCGCGCTATCGTGAACGAGCCCGAGGTGCTCTTGCTGGACGAGCCGCTGGCGGCCCTGGACCTGAAGATGCGCAAGGACATGCAGATGGAGCTGAAAGCGATGCATAAGTCGCTGGGCATCACCTTCGTCTACGTCACCCACGACCAGGAGGAGGCGCTCACGCTGAGCGACACCATCGTAGTCATGAGCGAGGGGAAGATCCAGCAGATCGGCACCCCGATCGATATCTATAACGAGCCGGTCAATTCCTTCGTGGCCGATTTCATCGGCGAGAGCAACATCCTGAACGGGATGATGATCAAGGACAAGCGAGTCGCCTTCGCCGGGCACGAGTTCGAGTGCGTGGACGAGGGATTCGGCGAGCGCGTGCCGGTAGACGTCGTGCTGCGCCCCGAGGACATCTACATCTTCGAGCCGTCCGAGGCGGCCATGCTGACAGGCACCGTTACCTCCTCCATCTTCAAGGGCGTGCATTACGAGATGATGGTGCAAACCCCGAACGGCTACGAGTTCATGGTGCAAGATTACCACCAGTTCGAGGCCGGCAGCGAGGTAGGGCTCCTTATCAAGCCCTTCGATATCCACGTGATGAAGAAGGAGCGCATCTGCAACACCTTCGAGGGGAAGCTGGTCGACGCCACGCACGTGGAGTTCCTGGGCTGTACCTTCGAATGCGCCGAGGTGAGCGGCCTGGAGCCGGATATGCCCGTCAAGGTAGAGATCGATTTCCAGGACATGATCCTGGAGGACAACGAGGAAGACGGCCGCCTGACCGGCGAGGTGAAGTTCATCCTCTACAAGGGCAACCATTATCACCTGACCGTCTTTACGGATTGGGACGAGAACATCTTTGTAGATACCAACGACGTGTGGGACGACGGAGACCATGTCGGCATAACCATCGCCCCGGATAAGATACGAATCTCTAAAATCATACCCCATGATGCTTAGCGAGTTTTTCATGAGACGAAGGAACTGGACCATTCCTTACGTCCTGTTCTTGGCCCTCTTTGTCGTGATACCGCTCCTCCTGATCGTGTATTACGCCCTTACGAACGACGAGGGGATGTTCACCCTCGCCAATTTCCGTAAGTTCATGATCCATCCCGAGGCGATAAACACCTTCGTGTATTCGGTGGGGATCGCCTTGGTGACGACTCTTCTCTGCCTGCTGCTGGGGTATCCCGCCGCCTGGATATTGAGCCAGGCCCGGTTCAACACGTCCCGTACGATGGTCGTCTTGTTCATCCTCCCGATGTGGGTCAATATCCTGATCCGTACGTTGGCCACGGTGGCCTTGTTCGATTTCCTCAATTTCCCGCTGGGCGAGGGGGCCTTGATCTTCGGCATGGTGTACAACTTCCTGCCCTTCATGATCTATCCCATCTACAATACGCTCCAGAAGATGGATCACAGCCTGATCGAGGCGGCGCAAGACTTGGGGGCGAACCCGTCGGAGGTGTTCCTCAAGGCCGTGTTCCCGCTATCCATGCCGGGAGTGGTAAGCGGTGTCATGATGGTGTTTATGCCTACCATCTCCACGTTCGCCATCGCCGAGCTATTGACGATGAACAATATCAAGCTCTTCGGTACGACCATACAGGAGAACATCAATAACGGGATGTGGAACTACGGGGCGGCGCTTTCTCTGATCATGTTGTTATTAATCGGGATCACGGGCTTGTTCAGCAACGAGAGCGGCGATTCGGCGAATGAGGGAGGGCTTATCTGATGGTGAAGTATTTAGCTAAAGGATACCTATGGGCCTTGCTCCTGTTGCTCTACTCGCCCATCCTTATTATCATGATCTTCTCGTTTACGGAGGCGAAAGTGCTGGGTAACTGGACGGGGTTCTCCACGAGATTGTATAGCTCCCTTTTCGCCGGCAACGTACAGCATTCGTTGGTCAGCGCCCTTTGGAACACGTTCGCTATCGCCCTGATAGCCGCTACGGTATCTACCCTGCTGGGCAGCGTGGCCGCCATCGGGATCTTCAACTTGAAGGCGAGGGCCCGCAACGCCGTGAGCTTTGTCAATAACATTCCGATGTTGAACCCGGATATCATCACCGGTATATCCCTGTTCCTGCTGTTTGTCAGCCTAGGGATCTCCCAAGGGTTCACTACGGTCGTGTTGGCGCATATCACGTTCTGCACGCCCTATGTGGTGCTGAGCGTCATGCCCCGCCTGAAGCAAATGAACCAGAATATCTACGAGGCGGCTTTGGATTTGGGGGCTACCCCGTTCCAGGCCTTGCGGAAGGTGATCTTCCCGGAGATCCGCCCGGGTATGATCAGTGGCTTCATCCTCGCCTTCACGCTGTCTATCGACGATTTCGCCGTGACCATATTCACGATTGGTAACGAGGGCCTGGAGACCCTTTCCACCTTTATCTACGCGGATGCCCGTAAAGGGGGGTTGACCCCGGAGCTGCGTCCCCTCTCTACGATTATCTTCGTAGCCGTGCTGGTATTGCTGATTGTTATAAATAAACGCGCTGAGAAAGCGAAGCGAGCATAAATGAAAATGAAGAAGCTGATATCGATTCTATCTGTTTGGGCCCTGCTTATTATGGGGCTGTTCTCTTCTTGCGGGCACTCGGAAGAGGAGAGGAGTAAGATCTTGAAGATCTATAACTGGGGAGATTATATCGACGAGGAGGTCTTGACGGACTTCCCGAAATGGTATAAGGAACAGACGGGCGAGGAGGTCCGGATTATCTACCAGGTCTTTGACATCAACGAGATCATGTTGACCAAGATCGAGCGGGGGCGTGAGGATTTCGACTTGGTCTGCCCCTCGGAGTATATCCTTGAGCGTATGCTGCGGAAGAACCTCTTGCTGCCGATCGACCGTAACCTCGGGAAGACCCCGGATTATATCAACAATGTCTCTCCCTATATCCAAGGGGAGCTGAATAAGCTAAGCCAGCCAGACCGGAAGACGACCGACTACGTGGTCCCTTATATGTGGGGAACCGCCGGCCTGTTGTACAACAAAGCCGATGTGTCGCGAGACGAGGTAATGTCGTGGAAATGCCTCTGGAGCCCTCGCTTTAGGAATAAGATCTTGATGAAGGATAGCTACCGCGACGCTTATGGAACCGCTATCATATACGCTCACGCGAAGGAATTGGCGGACGGTACGATCACGGTGGAGCAGTTGATGAACGATAGCTCCCCGGAGATGATCGCCATCGCCGAGAGATACCTGAAGCAGATGAAACCGAATATCGCTGGCTGGGAGGCCGATTTCGGTAAGGAGATGATGACGAAGGGAAAGGCGTGGCTGAATTTCACCTGGAGCGGCGACGCGGTCTGGGCCATGGAAGAGGCGGCCGCTGTCGGGGTCGATCTGGGCTATGAGGTCCCCTTGGAGGGCAGCAACATCTGGTACGATGGCTGGGCGATCCCCCGATACGCTCGCAACGTGAAGGCGGCCAGCTATTTCATGGACTATCTGTGCCGTCCGGACATCGCCATCCGTAATATGGAAGTGACCGGATACGTCAGCACCGTGGCTACCCCGGAGATCTTGGCGGAAAAGACCGATACGACGCGGGCCGAGTACTCGGACTTGAGTTATTTCTTCGGGCCGGGAGCGGAGCGCGTCCAGATGGATCCGGCCCAATACCCGGACCGGAAGGTCGTGGAGCGCTGCGCCATGATCCGTGATTTCGGGAACGAGACGGAGGTTGTCCTGGAAATGTGGAGCCGGGTAAAAGGGGATAATCTTAACTCTTGGATTGTTATCGTGATATTCGCTGTTTTCGGCGTGCTGTTTGTCTGGGTCGTTTGTAAGCGGATCAGTCGTTATCAACAGAAAAGACGACATCGCAGGCGTCGTAGCTGGTATAAAAAGAAATGATATGGAAGGCATAAAGAACTTGATTATAGATTTGGGCGGTGTGCTTATTAACCTGACTCGCAACCGCTGCGTCGAGGCTTTCGAGAATCTGGGCGTGGAGAATATCCGGGAACAGATCACGAACAACTATCAACATAAGGATCTGTTTGAGCGGTTGGAGTTGGGGACGATATCGGTGGAGCAGTTCCGCGATGATGTTCGTGCCTTATCGGGAAAGCCCCTTACGGACGAGCAAATCGACACCGCATGGATCGCCATGCTGGGAGATGTACCGGAAAATAAGTTGCGGTTGTTATTGGAGCTTCGCCAGCGCTATAATACGATGCTGCTGAGCAACACGAACGAGATACACTGGAAATGGTCCGAGGATAATTATTTCTCGTATCAGGGACTTCGCTCAGCGGATTTCTTCCATAAGATCTATCTCTCTTACGAGTTGCATATGCTCAAGCCGAACGCGGATATCTTTGAGTATGTCTTGAACGACTCGAATCTTCTAGCCGAGGAGACGATGCTGATCGATGACGCTTCCGTGAATTGCCGGGCGGCCGAATCGTTGGGGATGAAGTCCTATATGCCGCAACCGCGCGAAGACTGGTCGTCTCTATTCAAATGAAGGCCGGGCCCTGCTTGGTGGCGAGTTAAATATCCTTTACTTTTAAGATATTATACGAGGTCCCAAGATCATACACATCATTCCCGTCTACTTCCTTGATGTACTTTACGACACGGATGGTGACGGGAAGGATGATAACCTCGTACAAGGATTTGAGTACCGCCTGCGTCCCGATCATGATAAGCAACTCTCCGGCCGGGATCAATCCGGCGAAGGCGATCGGGAAGAAGATCAAGGAATCGGCGCTCTCGCCGATAAGGGTAGATACGATCGCCCGTAACGAGAAATTCTTTCCGTTGGAGGCTATTTTCATCTTGCTCATCACATAAGCGTTTAGGAAAGAGCCGACCAGAAACGCTATCAAGCTGGCGACCGCTATACGTGGAGCCATCCCGAACACGAAATTGAAGCCTTCCTCCCCCTCCCAGAAAGGGGCGGCCGGCAACGATACCGCCAATTGCGCGAAAGCGATCACCAGGAAATTAGAGGCGAAGCCGCTCCAGATGATCAGTCGTGCCTTCTTGAATCCCCACACTTCCGCTATACAATCATTGATGATATACGAGATCGGGAATACGATCAAACCCGCGGTAGCCGTTATACCGCCTACTTGCACTACTTTTGTCTCTAAAAGGTTGGACGCTACGAGGCATATATTAAAAAGTATACCTAGCAGCATGAAAGGTACTGTAACTGTTCTTTGCATGTCTTCTTGTTTTTAACGAGGTTTATCAAGTACTCGGGGCGCGAAGATACGATAATTCTCATTAAAAACGATAGGTATAGTAGATCCTGATCGTATGGCGGTAATTTACAGGATCGTCTACATTAAATATATAAGTGCCTCCATGGTCACGACCGTCGGGAACTCCGGAGGGCAAGGGGGACCGGGTAATAATAGGCCTGGCTGGTAGTCTATCCCGGGAATTTTCCGTATGTTTGTCTTCTATTAACTATCAATTTAGAATACATGGAAAATATATCGAGAAGAACGGCTATCAAGACATTTCTAGCTGGAGGCGCGGCTTTGGCGACTACAGGTATCGAGGCGGCAGCCACAGCGAAAAAGAAAACGGATGTGAAGGAACCCTTGAAAGGAAATGTCCGCCACTCCGTAAGTAAATGGTGTTTCGGTGATTATAAGCTGGACGAGTTCTGTGAGATCTGTAAGCATATAGGGATTGAATCCGTCGAGCTGCTGGACCCGGTGGATTGGCCGATCGTACAAAAACATGGCCTGACGGTGGCGATGGCGCAAGGGGCCGGACTAGGGATAGATCGCGGCTTCAATGATCCGGCCTTGCACGACGAGTTGGTCGCCAGTTATGAGAAGGTGATCCCGATGGTGGCGGAAGCCGGACTGACAAACTTGATTTGCTTCTCCGGTAGGCGTAATGGCGTAACGGACCTGCAAGGTTGGGAGAACTGCGAGAAAGGCTTGAAGCGTCTTATCCCTTTAGCGGAGAAGCATAAGGTTGTCTTGACCATGGAGCTTTTGAACAGTGTCGGCCATAAGGATTATC
>JAQVCX010000161.1 GCA_028689545.1 Parabacteroides sp. | reverse complement strand
AATGCTAAAATCAAAGCTTTTCGAAGCCAGTTAAGAGGGGTGTCTGATGTGAAATTCTTCATGTTTAGGCTGGCTATGCTATACGCTTAAAAGAAAGCTTGCCAACCGGGAAAATCCGCTGACCCCTTATTCGCGACAAGTCAGAGTTCGACAGGTATTACATGATCGGTAGCCATAGGCTTTATTTCACATTGGTTCCACTTATACGGGAAGTCCAAGAGATGGATATCGCCCCGATTGTCGGTGACGAGCGCATGAACAAGATGCTTGAGGGAGACTCGGGCTTCTTGCCTCTATTGAAGCAATGCCGACGACCGTTGGCCCTGCTCGCCATCAAGAAGGCCATCGAACGGCTGCCTATAGAGGTCATTCCCGAAGGGATCGTGCAGGTACAGCAAGTAGGAAGCGTGAAGGAAAAACTCAAAGCCGAGAAAGACGCACGACGACAGGTAGCCGATTCGCTCGATCAAGACGCAAGACGTTATATCCTAGACCTACAAGACACCATCGCCAGCATGGACGATGACCCGTCCAACGATGACCCGTACATCTATCAAGCGACACTCCAATCCAAGGGGATCACTTTTTAAACAACAAGCGCGATGAAAATAGTAGAATACAGGGGGCGCACATTTCAAGCTCCCGAATATATAGACGAATTCACGCCGGCACAATACCGACGTTACCTAGAGATATCCATGATGTCCGACCGGGGAATAATCAACCGATCGGGATTAAGAGGAAAACTCCTTTCGCTCCTATTGGGAGAGCGTACCGATATTTCCCTCCAAAGGGATCCGATCATCGAGGAAGCCCTGAAGCATATCGACCTGACCGTTCCTTTCATCGTAACGGGCGAAAAGCATGATTCCCTATCGCTCGATACAGGCGTAAACCCGCTGAAGGAATGGGAAGGCTGGGTAGGTCCGGGCGATATGCTCGACGGAGTAGACTTCGGTGCTTTCATCGATTGCAACACCATCTTGAAACTGCTATCGAAAACAAGATCCAAATCAGAATCAGAGAAGTTGACGATTGATTTCTGCAAGAAGCTATACAAAAACAAGGACAAGCCAAATGCCGAACCCGATGAGATCCTGTGCGCACATTCACTCATACTCTTCAACAACGTGATGAAGGCACTCCGTCATGAACCGGTAAACATCAACGGTGAACCGATCCATTTCTCCATCCTGTTCGAAAAATCCGAAAAAAGCAAACCTGACGATCGTACCGGCTGGACAGGTGCGGCCATGGAGATCGCAGAGACAGGTACGTTCGGTTACTACCGGCAAGTGCTCGAAACACCCCTTTGGGATATCCTGCTATTCCTTTACCGGAAAAAGTTTGAACACATACATTCCAAAATTTAAATACCATGATCAGGATTAAAGACTTACGTGAATATTTTGAATCGTTGGTTGAACGTACCAACGGGATCTACTCCGTCACCTTGGTTACTGTTGACAAGGATATGAGCTATGCCCTAAGACAGATGCAAAGGGAAGAGTTTCCGGCTCTGTTCATTGTAGTACCCTCTTCGGATGATAACTCTGACTACCCCGACAGCGTGGCCGAAACGAGCCAATGCCTCCTGTTCCTGCTCGACCGCTCCGACAACCAGAGGCGTACCCCCATCCGAGTACTGGAAGATACACAGGAAACAGTCGAAGCCCTGAAACAGAACCTACGTGAGGATGCCGCCCGGCCATGCCATTTCATGTCAGGACTTCGGAATCTATCTACCAACCCGGAGACAGGACTTTACTCCGATTACTGCGGTTGGTCTGTCTCATTCAATATTGAAGGGCGATGATCCGGACAGACAACATACGGGATGCCTTCTTTCTCCGCACGATAGAACGAGACTTTAAAACCGTCCTGCAACGGCAGCTGAAGATAGCCGAAGAACGTGTCTACAGGGAGGGCAATAACCGCCAAACCGGGCGTTTGCGGTCGTTTCTTTCGTCCGGTTCTATTCTGATCAGCACGAACCCGGTCAGCGTGCGGATCAATTACCCCATCTACATCCGCTTCCTTGATATGAGGAAGAACGGGAACCTACGGATCTACAATCGCCAGCTTTGGGGTATGATTTACCGGGAAACATTGCCGGAACTACGCTACGGTATGACTGAAGAAGTACGCCGGGAAATAGGTCTCCAACTCGAAAGCCTGTTCCCGGAATAAGATATAGTGTTATTTGTGTTTTTCATGGTATTAGATTTTTATGGTTAGTAATGCGAAGGCCGTCCTGCTTGTGAAAGCGGGGCGGTTTTACTTTATATATACCAGTCACACCGTAGCAATCTTAACTTATAGGATAACTTTTTACCGAAAATATTTGTTACCATCATACAAACACCGTAACTTTGTCAATAAATTAATTCAAACGGAAATACATTGGAAATCTCCCGTATATACAATGACAATCTTTTCGCTGTGAGATTCGACGATAGCGATCATAACTCATACGAAGAAGCGTTTACCCTGTGGCAGGACTTGGACTATCTTGTTGATTTTTTTGACAAAAACAAGGATTTGGTTGAAACAGACTTTTGGAGAAGCGCACTCGGTTCAACCGACTCGGAAGATTTGGCACAGTCCGTCATTGAGGAATCGTTTGATTTTGAACAACACATCAAAAAGATTGCACAGAATACGATAGAAGGTAATTCTCCTGATTTTGATAGCTTCTTTCAAGATCTGGGAGGCAAGTACGAATTTTTGCGGGAATATACCCCGCAAAAATCATACGGAACAGCTTCGCCTACGATGTTACGATTGTACGCAATTCGGATGGATAGTAATTGTTACGTAATCGTACACGGAGGTATCAAGCTGACTCGCAAAATACAAGATACACCACAACTCAATAGCGAGTTGTTCACGAAGATTGATAACGTACTTCGATACTTTAAAGCCAATGGCATTATTGATAGCGAAGATTTAAAAAGTTGATAGTATGAAATTCAATGTCGAAAAACTCAAAACCGTAGCCCAGCCGATGACACAAGAGGAAAGGGCTGCAATGGACTACCGTACCAAGAACGCCGAGTGGCTACAGCTCTCAGCAACCATCGCGTTGAAGATACGAAAGCTCCTACGCTTACAAGGAATGTCGCAAGCCGACCTTGCATCGCGTCTCGACGTGTCTCCGGCGCAAGTGAGCAAGCTGCTTTCCGGGAAAGTCAACTTTGAAATCAAAACACTTTCCAAGATACAACGCATTATCGGCAAGCCGATAATGGAAATTCCACAGGAAGACATACTTGTTTTATAAGAATCAGACTCCATGCTGGAACGCATGGCGCAAGTAAAGTTCTGATATCCCTGCCGTGAGGCTCTGATATAAATCAAAGAATAATTGACACCAAGAGGGCTACCCAAATACTGGGAAGCCCTCTTTTTTATGAAGAAATACCCGGGAATTATTATTCAATAACCAAAAGATTATTATATTTGTAGTGTCAAACAAAACGAGTATTCATTTAAAGATTTAAGCCCATGACAGACGACGAAAGGGAAGAACTTATCCGGCAAAAGGAGAATTTGAAGTTGCTATTCGAGTTCCACGCCGGGAACAGGGTAATCAAAGACGATCCGGAGTTCGAACAACACATCAACGACATACTGGACATGATTACCGAAATCGAGGAAAAACTAAAAGGATCTTAAACAAAGCCCCTCTCCGGAGGGGCGCAAAAACAGATAGAAACATGACAGACATAACAAAAGCATTACCGACACAAGAGATGCAGGAAGAGTTCGAGCGGTTCAAACGGATGTCACCCGAAGAACGCCGGGCATTCCAAGAAGAGCGGGCACGCAAAGCTGAAACTTTGACACCCGAGGAACGCGCTTCTTTCAAGCAATCGACCCATGAAGGGCTGGAAGCCATCAAAGAAGGCCTGTCCGAGATCAACGCACAGATTGAGCTGGGCGAAGTGGCCGAGATCATCTCACTGAGCTACATCGCAAAGACCTATTTTGGGAAAAGCAAAAGTTGGCTCTACCAGCGTATCAACGGCAACCGCGTCAACGGAAAGCCCGCCCGGTTCACCGATGACGAACGCCACCGATTCGCGCAAGCCTTACAGGAGATGAGCCGTAAGATAGAAGAGACATCGCTTAAGTTCGCTTAAGACCGTATTTGTTTGACACCAAGAGGGCAACCTAAATACCGGGAAGCCCTCTTTTTTCAACCATTCGACATATCGAATTAAAAAAAGTTATATTAGGCGGGGAAATGATAAAACGGTATCAAGAGCAATGCTATTGCTACTCCGGCAAGTACAACCTTGCTGTCTATCTGTTTGGACAAATCGAACTTATAACCTCCTATAAGACATATTAAAGATTGAATAACTAATATAGATAGGGAGGTTATAGTAACGAACGTACCCACACAAGATAATATGTTTCGCACTAGATCAAACATGATTTTTATTTTGACACTGCAAATATATAACGTTTTCACGCTTTCAGAGGCGTAGGATTACTAAAAAAATTATTTTTCCCCATTGCCATTCCAAAAACTTTCACCATATTTGCGGTGCTATACATTTTGATCTAGGCGAGAGATCGCCGACCGCTTTGCCGTTGGCTTTTTTTATGCCGATAGGCAAGACTATACGATATTATTACGATACAAGGTTCCGACCCCCGTGTGGAGGGGTCTGCGGATAAATCCGGTTGTTTTCATATTCCTAATAAAATATTTATCTTTGCCTCATGACATCAGATAACATACTACGAGATATCCTCCCCGATATCCTTATTGATAATTTTGACATAGTCA
>JAQVCX010000054.1 GCA_028689545.1 Parabacteroides sp. | reverse complement strand
TCTTGTTCGGAAACGAGAGCGCCCCCACGTTACCCGGCAGGGGAACATCCTCGCCAAACTCGATTCCGAAAGCCCGGGAGACATCGTTGGCCCCATAGCGTTTATTATCCACCCGATGATTATCATCGATAAAGAATACCAACGAACCACCTTGCCTCACATATTCCACCAAATCCCTCTTCTCCGTATCCGTCAAGTCTTTCTGCAATTGGCGGGAAAGCGGAGAAAGCATCACCAATACATCCACGTCTTTCAAAAGACCGAGCGTTATCTCAACGCTGTCATTCACGATCAAATCCGCTCCAAGCTCGGCCGCCATAGCGGTATAGGCTGGGATCACCTTCGGATAGGTCTCATAACCAACATAGGTATCCGTACATTGGCTATGCGAGAGGTCGAACATGATTTTCTTGTTCTGAGCGTTCAATCCCATCACGTAAAGCAACAAGATAAAAGAGATAATTCTTTTCATTTTCATTTATTTTTATGATTACTAATTCCTACTCGCCAAGACTCGGACACGCATGCACATTGTATCCTCACGACGCAAATATATTCAATTAGTATTTAATAAACAACGAGTTACATATTTGAAAGCTAGTTACACGCAAGTCACTATTGCTGAATACCAAAGAACTAGAGAAGGTTAAAGTTTCTAAAACGCCCTTTCATTCTAGCGGAAAAACAGTTACCACCGTACCCGAATCAAGCTTCTTCAGGCTATTCTACCGGCTCTCGATGGGGAAGTAAGCAGGTTACGATGCCCATTCAAGTAGGTTTATGATCCAATTCTTATAGGAATAGTCATTTTAATCCAATGTCAAGTTAAACTCATCCCTCAAACGGCCCAAGGTAGGATTTATCTTCATCAGCAACTCGAGCTTCTCCGTGGAGGTATAAGCCAAATGCTTCTCATTCCCCTCTACGATCCGGACGCGCATCTGGACGCGGCTGTTATTAAGATGCTGACGGAGAAACGGCAAGATATCGATCGCGTTATTAAACAATTCCTCTTGCTGCCCCGGGTTATGTACGGCCACCTCGAAATAATAATTCTCTTGCAAGGTAGGCTTACAATTGATCATCGTATTCTTTAGATACACTTTCTTGTCTATCGTAGCGATGTAATTGTCCCATTCACGGACCAAGGAATCATTATCGAAGGGAGTTACTACCTCTTCCCTTACGGTCGTTGCCGTTTGCTGGACGGTTTGTTGCTTGGGCTTCTCCACTGTTCCGATCTCCTTCATGGAAAGTCCCATCGGACGAGCCGTTCTACGAGCCGGATTAGGCGCAGGAGACGGAGGTGGCGTGGGAGCCGAACCCGGCATATGCGTACTTACCACTTGTGAAGCACCAGCCGTAGCCACTTGAGAAGCTTGAGGGCGCTGTTGGGACTGCCCGTTATTCGCCACCGCTTGAGGAGGCGGGTTCGTCCCGGCGATCGGCTCAATTAATGCTTTTTTTTTATCGTCGGTAGCTACCTTTGTTAATTGACAGAGCTGAATCAGCGTCAATTCCAATAAAAGACGCTTATTGCGGCTGGCACGATAATTTAAATCGCACGTATTCGCCAACTCTATCGCCTTGAACAGAAGTTGATCCGGACAACGTTTTGCCATCTCTTTATATCGTTCCCGTATAGAAGCCCCCACCTCGAATAGCACCAAGGTAGACTCATCCCGGCATACCAATAAATCCCGGAAATGCCCGGCCAAACCGGTGATAATATTCTGCCCGTCGAACCCTTTGGCTAATATCTCATTCAAGACCAATAAAGATGCCCGCACATTGCCGGATAAGATCGCGTCCGTCAGACGAAAATAATACTCATAATCCAGCACGTTCAAGTTATCGATAACCGCTTGATACGTGATGTTGCCATTCGTGAAACTCACCACTTGGTCAAAGATAGACAAAGCGTCGCGCATACCTCCATCCGCTTTCTGGGCGATCACGTTCAAGGCTTCCGGCTCTGCCGTAACCCCCTCTTGCGAAGAGACATATTGCAGATGCTCCACCATGTCGGCGATGGATATACGGGAGAAATCATAGATCTGACAACGGGAAAGGATCGTAGGGAGCACCTTATGCTTCTCGGTCGTAGCCAAGATAAAGAGAGCATGATGCGGAGGTTCCTCCAAGGTCTTCAAGAACGCGTTGAAAGCGGCGGTTGTCAACATATGAACCTCATCAATAATAAAGACTTTATATTTACCGATTGGAGGCGGTATACGCACTTGGTCGATCAAGGTACGGATATCATCCACCGAGTTATTCGAGGCTGCATCCAGCTCATGGATATTGTAAGAGCGCTGCTCGTTGAAAGCCCGGCACGACTCGCACGCATTGCAAGCCTCGCCATCCGCCGTGGGGTTCAAGCAATTGATCGTCTTCGCAAAGATACGGGCACAGGAGGTCTTTCCTACTCCACGAGGACCGCAAAACAGGTAGGCATGCGCTAATTTGTTACTTTGTATCGCGTTTTTCAGCGTAGTGGTAAGAGACTTCTGCCCTACTACACTCCGGAAAGTGGACGGGCGATATTTCCTTGCCGATACAATATAATTATCCATTCTTAGTTGACAGTTGACAGTTGACAGTTGACAGCCCGACAGAGTTTTTCCAAATTGTCAACTGTCAACTGTCAACTGTCAATTATTATTGTAAGGGCAAAGATAAACAAAATAATTCATTATCTTCGCGAAAACGATGTTCCGATGTCACGCATAAAAGAGTTTTACATAAAGTATCTATCGTGGATCAACGCTTACTGGTTGGTTACCATCGTCTTCCTTATCGTCACCTTTACGGTGGGCGATAGCAGCCTGTATAAACGCTATACGTACGACGAGAAAATACGCGGTTTGGAGAAAGAGATCAAACATTATCAAAAGGAGATCGAGATCAACAGCAAGAAATTAAACGACCTTCATACGGACAAGGAGGGACTGGAACGTTTCGCCCGTGAAGAGTATTTTATGAAAAGGTCGAACGAGGATGTTTTTATTATCAAGGACAAATAAATGAATCAACAAATCAGATCGATTTTTTTCGGCGTAGCGGGATTACTCGTATTAGCCGGTGCCGTATTATTTCTTACCCATTGGGCTGTCGCCCCTTATTTATTCGCTGTCGGCGCGGCGGGTATAGCGATCAGCTATCTGACCCTTCCGGTTAAGGACTTGGGCTTTCGCCATCGTCGGCTTCACCGTTTCAACGTATTCGCCGGACTGCTAATGATCGTATCTTCCGGCTTTATGTTCAACAATCGTACCGAGTGGATTCTTTGCTTGAGCGTAGCCGCTATTTTACAGGTATATACCGCTTTCGTTACACCGAAAGAGTAATGGCCCGCAAAACGCAGTATTACTGACCCGACCGATGATATAACTGACTAGGCCAACGCAGCATATATTACTTTGCCAATACAGTATATCTTCTATAAATTCACAGTAAACCCCAATAAAAAAGGGTGTATCAAACGTTCTTATGTTTGATACACCCTTTCTTTTACAAATTCTTTTAATGACTTATTTTACCGGAGAGGAATAATTCTTATTCAAGTATTCCAGCAATTCGTCGGTGATATCATAAGAATCGCCCGCCAAAAGGATGTTGTCCCCTACCGTATTGCTGAATACCACTTGATAACCTCTACCCTGATTGAATGCCTTCAATTGAGAAACAACCGTATCACGTAATTGCTCGTTCAACTTCTGTTGCTCTTGCATCAAATCTTGAGCCAATTGGTTATCTAGGTTCTGTAACTCCTGTTGCTTGTTCAATAGACGTTGTTGCTCTTGCTCCGCTCTCTCACGGGTAAGGAAAGCGTTATTTTCCACCTTACGCTGGAAATCTTGCATCTCGCCTTGTAAACTACGGGCTTTCTGGGTGATGTTAGCACGGGAGTTCTCTTGTTTCTTCAAGATGATCTCGTTCAGATCCTTGGAATAATTGTAATTAAGTAACAGGGAATCCACATTTACATAAGCGATCGGAAGTAAGGCCGTTGTGTCTCCCGCTGACGCGAATGTTCTTGTTACGCTTGATTCTTTCTTGCCGGAAAATTGCATAATATACAAGATTACGACAGCCACCGCTAGCACACCGTTAATAACGTAGTTAATGTTCTTCATAAAGTGCAATTTAAATCTTATTTTTTATTCTTTTATTTCGTTCATGATATCATAGAGCCCCTTTTGCTTAACCGCCATACGATCCATGGTCTTCGCGCAAAATATACCTTTCTTACCCAACGCCCTGTTTCCTTCGATATGTGTATTCGGGAACCTTCCTCCCTTTTTCAACAGCACTTTTATCGATAGCAACACGACGCTGATAACAAGAATTATGACCGTAAATAATAACGTTGTAAGCATTTTCTCTATATTTGTGGACGCAAATATAAGAGTTTAAGTGATTACTAAGTGTCTTTTTGGCATTTTATTCTACTTTTTTTCGAACTAAGCTCTTTCAGTTGCGGTTTTATTAACTTTAGAGTAACATCTATAATACATTGTAACATTATGAAGATTACTGATTTAAAGCCTACTATCGTATGGAAGTTCTTCCATCAGGTAACCCAAGTGCCTCGCCCCTCAAAGAAGGAAGGCAAAATGATTGAATTCCTAGAATCATTCGCAAAAGAGTACAAAATAGCGATCAAGAAAGATGAAGTTGGCAACCTTTTAATGTCAAAGCCTGCCACTCCGGGTATGGAAGATCGGCCGGTAGTCGTATTGCAATCCCATATGGATATGGTTTGCGAGAAGAACAATGGCACGAAACACGATTTCGACAATGACCCGATCGAGACCCTCGTCGACGGCGAATGGCTGCGTGCCAACGGAACTACCTTGGGAGCTGATAATGGCATCGGCGTAGCGGCCGAATTGGCTTTGCTCGCTTCCGATGATATCCAACACGGTCCGATCGAATGCTTGTTCACGGTAGACGAGGAAACGGGTTTGACCGGAGCGAAAGCCTTGAAAGAAGGTTTCATGACCGGAGATATCTTGTTAAATCTCGATAGCGAGGACGAGGGAGAGATCTTTATGGGTTGCGCCGGAGGTAAAGACACGCAAGCTACTTTCCATTACGAGCCGGTTCCTACATCCGATAAGATGCAGTATTTCCGTATCGACGTGAGAGGGCTGAATGGCGGTCACTCCGGTGGCGAGATCCACAAAGGATTAGGCAATGCCAACAAGATATTGGTTCGTTTCTTATTCTCGTTGAAAAAGAAATATGATTTCGTTCTTTGCTCTATCGATGGCGGTAACTTACGCAACGCGATTGCCCGCGAGGCACACGCCGTGATCGGCTTGCATCCGGAGAACAAGGAGGATGTACGTATCCTGCTGAACCATTTCGCCGCCGACGTGGAGAATGAGTTGAGACAGGTAGACCCGAACGTTCAGCTAGCCATGGAGTCCACCGATCGTCCGGAGTATCATATCGACAACGCCACCGCCGAGAAATTAATCTACGCCTTACACGCTTGCCCGCACGGCGTAATCGGCATGAGCCACGATATAGAAGGATTGGTAGAGACTTCCACCAACCTCGCTTCCGTGAAGATGAAAGAAGGCCATACGATCTTGGTAGGTACCAGCCAACGTAGCTCTATCGAATCATGCAAGATCGCTATCGCCAACACGGTAGCCTCCACGTTCCTATTGGCCGGAGCGGACGTAAGACATGGCGATGGCTATCCGGGATGGGCGCCGAACCCCGACTCTAAGATCTTGAAGATCGCACAGGAAAGCTACAAACGTCTATTTAACAAAGAGGCCAAGATCATGGCCATCCACGCCGGATTAGAGTGCGGTTTGTTCTTGGAGAAATACCCGAGACTGGATATGATCTCTTTCGGCCCGACTTTGCGTGACGTGCATTCACCCAACGAGCGTATCGAGATCGCCACGGTCGGTTTATGGTGGAGCCACCTTCTTGAGTTATTAAAGAGCATCCCCGCAAAATAAACCTACGTTCTTTGCGTTATAAGAAGAGGAAAGACACGATTCAGAGGTCTTTCCTCTTTTAATATCCACGAAAATGAAAAGAGTAACGATAACGCTATTTATACTCGCGACGCTTCTGTTGAACCTGCTTCCGGCATGCGACGGTTTGGACGATCATTATTCCACCAACCCGACTTACCGGCTAAGCTTCTCGACAGACACGCTCGCCTTCGACACGATCTTCAGTACGATCGGTTCTACCACCCGTCAATTTATGATCTACAATAAGAACAGCGAGCCTTTGAGCATCGAGTCCATCATGCTGGCCAGTGGAGAGGCTACCGGTTTCCGCATGAATGTGGATGGACGCAAAGGTAGCTCATTTAATAATGTAGGGATACTTGCCAACGACAGCATGTATGTATTCGTGGAAGTAACCGTTGATCCGAACGAGGGCAATCAACCGCTATTGATACAGGACTCCGTGCTTTTCACCGTGAATGGCATCCGTCAATCCGTATTATTGGAGGCCTACGGGCAGGATGTCAATCTATGCAAAGGCGGTGTCACGATCACAAAAGACTCCACCCTCACGGCCGATCGTCCTTACCTGATCTACGACAGCTTGATTATCGCTACAGGTGTTTCCTTGAATATAGAAAAGGGGGCCACTTTCTATATGCATGATAAAGCGAACCTGATCGTCTACGGTTCCATGAACGCTTTAGGCACCTTGGATGAGCCGATCACTTTCCGGGGCGACCGCTTGGATTATATACTGAATGATATATTGCCCTATGACCGTACTCCCGGACAATGGGGAGGCATTACCTTTAAGGCGGATAGCTACGGGAATGTATGGGATAACGTAATCGTACGTAACGGCACTTCCGGCGTATATTGCGAGCCTTCCACCCCGGACCGGCCGAAGATCAAGATAAACAACTCACAGATCACGAATATGGGGAGCGACCTATTCTTCGCCATCCATTGCGATGTAATCGCCACGAATACGGAATTTAGCAATGCCGGCGGAAGCGTGCTTACGTTAGTCGGTGGCAAGTATTACTTCGCCCACTGCACGATGGCTAATTACATGAGCCTGACCAAGAGGGAAATGGCCAGCGAGACCATTCCTCTGGATAGTAAATGCCTGTACTTGCTCAATAACGTGACGGTAGACGGGAAGGGCCCGTACCCTATCACGCAAGCTTATTTCGACAATTGCATGATCGATGGAAGCTACGATGTTGAACTATCCACGAAAGCAGATGGCAGCGCGGATTTCGAGTATCGGTTCAATCACTGCGCGCTTAAAGCCAAAGAGACCTCAAGCGATCACTTCAAGGAAGTCGTGTTTATCCAGAAGACCCCCTCCTACCGGAAAGTAGGAGGCAAGCAGAATAAGTACGCCTATGATTTCCGGCCAGACTCCGTATCGACTACCGGAGTAGGGAAAGCGGATCCCGAGATAACGAAGAATTATCCGATCGATCGCTACGGTGTCAACCGACTAACCAGCTCGGACGGCCCGACCATAGGGGCCTACGAGTTCGTCAAGGAAGAGACCGAAGATTCAAACGAATAAGAATACATTACATATTAACATTTAATCAAAGCTTTAACCATGAAGATCTTTATGTTTTTCCTTTTCTTCCTTGCCTCTCCTCCGTTATTCGCGCAATCCACCTTCCGGGTCATGGCCTACAACGTGGAGAACCTTTTCGACACAAGGGATAATCCGGCCAAGGACGACGACGAGCACCTGCCTTCCGGCAACCGATACTGGACACCCAGCCGCTACTACCGGAAACTACAACAACTGGCGAAAGTGATAAGCGCCGCCGGAGGATGGACCACACCGGCCTTGATAGGCCTTTGCGAGGTAGAGAACGACTCCGTGCTGCATCACCTTACCCGCCGAACCCCGCTCCGCAAGCAGGATTACCGATATATCATCACGCAAAGCCCCGATCCCAGAGGCATTAATGTCGCTCTTCTTTATCAACGAGATCAATTCTGTTATTTACGACACGAATCCATCCCGATCCGTTTCTCCGGGAACAGGCACAAATTAACCCGGGATATCCTACACGTATGCGGGAAGATCATCACGGGCGATACCTTGGATGTTTTTGTCTGCCATTTCCCCTCCCGCTACGGGGGAGAGAAAGAGAGCGAGAGGGATCGTCTAGACGCGGCCCGCACTTTACGGGAATCCAGCGATTCGCTGTTCATGGCGCGGGAAAAGCCGCGGATACTCATCATGGGAGACTTCAACGATACCCCTCAAGACAGGAGCATCGCCGAGATACTCGCCGCCCAAGCCTTTACGGGAAATACGCAGACGGCGGACTCCACGTCTTATACCTATTATAACCTGTTCGCCAGCCCCCGGATAACACGATTCCCAGGTAGCCATAAATACCAAGGCGAATGGAGCCAGCTCGACCAAATAATCGTAAGCCGGGGTCTCATCACGCAAGGCTCTCCCATGCGTATCATCCCGGAAAGCATCCGCGTATTCGCCCCCGATTTCCTATTGACCAAGGATAAGACATGGCGGGGCCTACGTCCTTTCCGGACTTATTATGGCTTTAAGTACGAAGGCGGCTTTAGCGACCATCTACCCTTGATAGCCGATTTCCGGATACAACCCGGCAAACTAGTTCGACAACCCCAAAACGACAAGAAAACGCCGATCAACTAGTTTGACAACCCCTATACAACCCAAAAACTGCCGATAAACTAGTTTAACAGCCCCTATACGACCGGAAAACCGCCGATAAACTAGTTTGACAGCCCCTATACGGCCGGAAAACCGCCGATAAACCAGTTTGACAGCCCTAATACGGTCGGAAAACTATCGGCAAACTAGTTTGACAGCCATCATACAGCCGGAAATCTCCCCGCAAAGCATTATCTTTGCCTCCAAAACACATAATACCTATGAATATTCGGTCCATATACCTAGCCGGTCTGTTCGCGCTCATCGGCTCACCTATAATCACAAACGCCCAGCAGCTCAGGAATCCCTTCGACTTCCCGATCTTGCTGAGCGGGAACTTCGGCGAGTTAAGAAACAATCATTTCCATTCCGGGATCGACTTCAAGACACAAGGGGCAGAAGGCAAACCCGTACATACGGTACAAGAAGGATACGTATCACGCATATCCGTCAGTCCATGGGGCTACGGCAACGCTCTTTACATCACGCACCCGGACGGGACGACCACCGTATACGGCCATCTGCAAAAGTTCTCGAAGAAAATAGCGGACTATGTAAAGCAGCAGCAATACGCGCAAGAAAGTTTCAACGTGAATCTCTCCCTTACGCCGGATCTGCTTCCTGTCGAGAAAAATGAGGTCGTAGCGTTAAGCGGCAATACCGGAAGCTCCGGCGGGCCTCATCTCCATTTTGAGTTACGAGACACGGAGACCGAGGAAGTCATGGACCCCTTGGATTATTTCTCGGATCGGATCACCGACACCCGTCCGCCTAAAATCCAAGGAATACAGATCGTCCCCATCGAGGGGAAAGGCGTAGTGAACGGCAAAAGCAGGAAGCTTGAGATAAAACCCGTCACGGCGAAAAACGGGAAACAGACAATCACGGGAAAAATCGAGGCATGGGGAGAAATAGGGCTCGCCGTGAAAGCCTATGATTATATGGATAATACGGCCAACATCTATGGCGTACGTGAAATCACGCTCACGGCGGACAGCCAAGTGATCTTCCATAGCGATCTCGATAAGTTCGCGTTCGACGAGACCCGTTACCTCAACACATTCACGGATTACGAAGCATGGAAAGATCATCGCTCCTTCTATACCCGCAGCTTCATCGAGCCGGGCAACCGCCTGCGCTTTCTTGAAAGCGTAAACCGGGGAATCTTGCGTATAGACGAGCCTCGCACCTATCATCTGGCCTATACCCTCGCCGACGCATTTGGCAATACCACCCGCCTGTCCATCTGGATCGAGGGAAAGAAGCAAGACATCCCCCGGATCGATACGGCCCATACGGAATTATTCCATTGGGGCAGCGAGAACAGGTTCGGCGCTAAAGGCATTCGCCTCCTCATACCGAAAGGCAACCTGTACAATGACCTCTACTTCCGTTATTCGGTGAAAGAAGACAGCACGGCGTTATCGGCCACCCACCTATTACACGACAAGCCCGCCCCTCTGCATGGAACGGTCCGGTTATCGCTTTTCTTGCAAAGCGACACGCTTGATAATAAACGACAATATGGCGTGGTCCGCCTACAAAACGGACAAGCCTCTTGGATAGGCGGCACCTACCGCGATGGTTGGATCGACGCTAATATCAAGGAATTGGGTAGCTATAAGATACAACAAGATACAAAGGCCCCGATTATCACCCCGATCAACCAACAAACGTGGATCAGCAAACAGAACTTCGTATTCCGCTTGTCCGACAACCTGAGCGGGGTGCAAACCTACCGGGGAGATATAGACGGGCAGTTCGTCTTGTTCGAGATGAACAACAAATCCGTCATCACCTATCGCTTTGATAAAGAGAGGTTGCAAAGAGGCAAGCACGAACTCAACTTAATCGTAACGGATGCTTGCGGAAATGAGTCGATTTACACACATCCGTTTACTTGGTAAGACAATTTATCGCATTTTTTAGGCAAAATATAACTCCTTTGATTGCTTTGCTTTAAGAAATTCGTATATTTGTTTCTCGTATATTTATCGTATTGAGTAGATTGTTCAACAATAAACACAATAATATTATAAACATGGAAAACAACGACTTATTAGAAATGGTAAAAAGTAAGGCACAAGGATGGCTTACGAAAAGTTATGATGCGGAAACTCGTGCTCAAGTTCAAGCGTTACTTGACAACGAAGATCCTACTGAGTTAATCGAGTGTTTTTATAAAGACCTGGAATTCGGTACAGGCGGATTGCGCGGAATCATGGGCGTAGGCTCAAATCGTATGAATATATATACGGTTGGCGCGGCTACCCAAGGTTTATCCAACTATCTGAAAAAGGAATTCGCGGATCTAGAACAGATAAAGGTAGTCATCGGTCACGATTGCCGTAACAACAGCCGTAAGTTCGCGGAAATATCAGCCGACATCTTCTCCGCTAACGGTATCAAGGTCTATTTATTCGAAGACTTGCGTCCGACTCCGGAAATGTCGTTCGCTATCCGCAAGCTGGGATGCCAGAGCGGTATCATCTTGACGGCTTCTCACAACCCGAAAGAATACAACGGATACAAGGCCTATTGGGATGATGGCGCGCAAATGATCGCCCCGCACGATAAGAATACGATCGCCGAGGTTAACAAGATCCGTAACGCTAGCGAGATTAAATTCAAAGGAAATAAAGAATTGGTCGAGATCATCGGACAAGCGATCGATGATGAATATATCAAGGAATTAACTACGATATCTTTATCCCCGGAGGCTATCTCCCGCCATAAGGATATGAAGATCGTGTACACCCCGATCCACGGGACAGGTGTAAAATTAGTTCCTGCCGCTTTGAAAGCTTACGGATTCACGAACATTATACATGTACCGGAACAAGATGTTGTTAGCGGTGATTTCCCAACAGTTATCTCTCCGAACCCCGAAGAGCCCGCAGCTTTGGCTATGGCCGTAGAGAAAGCGAAAGAGATGGACGCCGAATTGGTAATGGCTTCCGATCCGGACGCGGACCGTGTAGGTGCCGCCGTCAAGAATAACGAAGGCGAATGGGTGCTTTTGAATGGTAACCAAACTGCTTTGATGTTCGTTTACTATTTGATCACTCGCTGGAAAGAGCTGGGCAAGATCAACGGTAAGGAATATATCGTAAAGACAATCGTTACGACAGAGACGATCAAGACAATCGCCGAGCGTAACGGCGTAGAGATGTACGATGTTTACACAGGCTTCAAATGGATCGCAAACGTAATGCGAGAGAACGAAGGCAAGAAAAACTATATCGGTGGTGGCGAGGAAAGCTACGGATTCCTTTGCGAGGATTTCGTTCGCGATAAAGACGCTGTTTCCGCTTGCGTTATCTTAGCCGAGATCGCCGCTTGGGCAAAAGATCAAGGTTTGAGCTTGTATCAATTGCTTCAGAAGATTTACGTGGAATACGGCTTCTCTAAGGAGAAAGGTATCTCTGTCGTGAAGAAAGGCAAGAGTGGAGCGGAAGAAATCGAGGCTATGATGAAGAAGTTCCGCGAGAACCCGTTGACGGAGATCGCCGGTTCTAAGGTGACTTATTTCTTAGATTACTCTACCTTGAAAGGCAAAGACTGCGCGGAGAACGAAACCGTTTCATTGGATATGCCTACTACCTCTAATGTGCTTCAATACTTCACGGAAGATAATACGAAAGTATCCATCCGTCCTTCCGGTACGGAACCGAAGATCAAATTCTATTGCGAGGTTCACTCCAAGGTAAAGAGTATCGATGAATTGCCGGAGGCCGAGAAAGCGGCAGAAGAAAAGATCAATCAGATCAAGGCTTCTTTAGGAATCTAATCGAACTTAATTATTATATATAGAGGCAAGGGCGAGAATCGTTCTTGCCTCTTTTTATTCTATCAGATCAGATCAGACTTGCTGAAACACAACGGAAGTAGAGCTGTCGCGCTCGGAACGAGATACGTTTCCTCTTTTCCACAAAGAAGGACTTTCATAGGTTTGTTATAACGTTGCTCGGTTTCCAACATCACTTGCCGGCAAGCACCACAAGGCGTGATGAGATCCACACGTTCCCCATCCTTCATAGCCGCGATCGCCAAAATCAGAACTGCCGCATCCGGATAACGTGCTCCCGCATAGAATAAGGTGGTCCGCTCCGCGCAAAGCCCAGACGGATAGGCCGCGTTTTCCTGATTATTTCCGGAAAGGATCTCCCCATTCTCCAATAGAACCGCCGCTCCCACATGAAACTTAGAATAAGGGGCATAAGCATTCTTCGAGGCCTCAAAAGCAGCCTCGTACAATCGCCTATATATATCGTCCAATTCGCCTACCGCATAGACCTCTACCCGGGTCTCCAATTTCAATTCTTTCATTCTCTTGATTGTTTTAATGTTTTGAAAGAAACCTAACTATAATTCTTATAGGCTATAAATATAAAAAGAATATATTAATTTCGCACCCACATCATAGAATATACCTTTATATAAAACAAAGACATATGCATTCAATGCTTCTTACACCTGACAAAGACCCGATGGGCGCCGCTATCATCGATTATCTCGCACATGGGAAAGCGAGCAAACTCCGTGTATTCTCCTCCATGTTTGATGAAGATGAGATTCCCGTGAATCAATTATTCCGGACTTTCCAAGAAATGCCCTCCTTGGAACAGAAAGCCCTTCAACTCTGTACAGGCAAAATACTGGATGTTGGTGCTGGAAGTGGATGCCACACCTTGGCCTTGCAGGAAAAGGGTAAAGAGGTTACCGCTATCGACATATCCCCGCTTTCCGTAGAGGCCATGAACAAGCGGGGCGTGAAAGACGTTCACTTACAGAATTTTTTTGACAAAAGCTTAAGCGGGCCATTCGATACCATTCTTCTATTGATGAACGGCTCCGGGATCATCGGTAAACTAGAGAACCTCCCGGCTTTCTTTCACCGCCTAAAAGAGGTTCTAGCCAGGGACGGACAACTTTTACTCGACTCTAGCGACTTAAGCTATTTGTTTGAGGATGAGGATGGAAATCTGGATATCGCCCCCGAGGACGATTATTTCGGAGAGATCGATTTCCGTATGCAATATAAGAGTATCAAGGGGGACTCGTTTGATTGGTTATACATCGATTTCAACACGCTCAATCTATACGCAAGGCAAGCCGGCTTTAAAGCGGAAAAAATAGAGGAAGGGGAACATTACGATTATCTAGCCCGTATCTCCTATTTTTAACCCTACAATTCCCGGTTGATATGTATTTTCTTTTATATATTTGCCAGATAAAAATCGGATCGAAAAGAACAATTATGCGTTTATCCCTTCATCTTTTAGGTATATTATTATTGTCCCTCGTCTGTTTAAGCGCAGGGGCGGAAAGCCAGCGGAAGCTGACTTCCTATCAAAAATACATCAGTAACTACAGTGATTTGGCGATTCAACACCAAAAGAAATATCGCATTCCGGCAAGTATCACCTTAGCGCAAGGATTACTGGAATCCGGAGCCGGGCAAAGCGACTTGGCCAGACGCTCCAACAATCACTTCGGTATCAAATGCCATTCGGACTGGCGGGGTGGCAGGGTCTATCACGACGACGATCTGCGAGGAGAGTGCTTCCGGAAATACAAACGAGTAGAGGATTCTTATGATGACCATTCCCGTTTCCTCGCCGAACGCTCCCGCTATGAACGCCTGTTCAATTTAAACATCAAGGATTACAAAGGCTGGGCCAAAGGACTACAAAAATGTGGTTACGCTACCGACCGTGCTTACGCAAATAAATTGATCAAGGTCATCGAAGATTATGAGTTATACCGCTTTGACTCCAGCAAGGAAACAAAGAAGGCCTCTACCAAGAAGCAAAATCTTCCGGCGCTCAATTATCAAGTCTATCGTACCCACGGCTTAATCTATGTATATGCTAAGGACAACGACAGTTTCGACCAGATCGCCCGAAGCATAGGATTCAAAGCCAAGCAATTGAAAAAGTTCAACGAGGTGCCGGAAGACTTCCCGTTGCAGGAAGGCGATATCGTATATCTGGAAAAGAAAAAGAAGAAAGCGGACAAGCCGAATTATGATCACGTGGTACAAGTGGGCGAGTCTATGCACAGTATCGCGCAGATGTATGGAATACAGATCAAGAGCCTGTATAAAATGAATAAAAAAGACAAAGATTACATCCCTGAGGAAGGAGATGTCTTAAAACTTAGATAAGTAACATAAAAAAGTATTACCTTTGCGATTTAAATAATATAGTACAATGAGTGATCAACGTTATAACCTGCGAGGCGTATCCGCTTCAAAAGAAGATGTTCACAACGCGATAAAGAACATCGACAAGGGAATTTTTCCGAAAGCGTTCTGTAAGATCATCCCCGATATCTTAGGCGGTGATCCTGAATATTGTAATATTATGCATGCGGATGGCGCCGGTACCAAATCGTCCTTAGCCTATATGTACTGGAAAGAGACCGGAGATCTTTCGGTTTGGAAAGGTATCGCCCAAGACGCTCTTATCATGAATATCGACGACCTGCTTTGTGTAGGTGCCGTAGACAATATCTTGGTTTCTTCTACGATCGGACGCAACAAGCTGTTGGTTCCGGGTGAGGTAATCTCGGCAATCATCAATGGGACAGATGAGTTGCTGGCCGAATTACGTAAAATGGGCGTAGGCTGCCACGCGACAGGTGGCGAGACCGCGGACGTTGGAGACTTAGTTCGTACCATCATCGTAGACAGTACCGTTACTTGCCGCATGAAACGTTCGGATGTAATCGACAATAAGAATATCCAAGGGGGAGACGTGATCGTAGGTATGGCCTCTTCCGGACAAGCCACTTACGAGAAAGAATACAATGGTGGTATGGGTAGCAACGGTCTGACCTCTGCCCGCCATGATGTTTTCTCTAAGTATTTGGCGAAGAAATATCCGGAAAGCTACGATGCCGCCGTTCCCGAAGAATTGGTATATTCCGGAGGATTGAAACTGACGGATAAGATCGAGGAATTAGGGATCGACGCAGGAAAGATGGTGCTTTCGCCGACACGTACCTATGCGCCGGTAATTAAGGTATTGCTTGATAAACTACGCTCCCAGATCCATGGTATGGTACATTGTTCGGGAGGGGCTCAGACAAAAGTCATGCACTTCGTAGAGAACAAGCGTGTGACCAAGAACAACCTCTTCCCTATCCCACCGTTATTCCGCACGATTCAGGAGCAGAGCGGTACGGATTGGAGCGAGATGTACAAGGTATTCAATATGGGACATCGGATGGAGATATACATCGCTCCCGAGCATGCGGAAGAAGTAATCAGCATATCAAAAAGCTTTGGTATTGATGCGCAAATCGTGGGCTTCGTAGAAGAAGCTAATAAAAATGAATTGATTATCGAAAGCGAGAAAGGTCGCTTCACCTATTAATAAAGATAAATGGCCGAAAATAGTTTACTTGGTAAATTAGACGGATTAGTGAGCCGTTTCGAGGAAGTCGGTACGCTTATTACCGACCCGGCGGTGATCGCCGACATGAAACGGTTCGTAAAACTAAACAAAGAGTACCGTGATTTGGAGAAAATCGTGGGAGCTCGTTCGGAATACGTGACAGTCTTAAACGGGATCGAGGAAGCGAAAGCCCTACTTGAGTCCGAGCAAGATCCAGAAATGCGGGAAATGGCTCGTGAAGAGCTAGACACCTGCAACGAACGTATTCCCGCTTTGGAAGAAGAGATAAAATTATTGCTCGTTCCCGCTGATCCGCAAGACGACAAGAACGCGATCGTTGAGATACGAGGAGGAACGGGAGGTGACGAAGCCGCCCTTTTCGCCGGAGATCTATATCGTATGTATGTGAAATATTGCGAGCTGAAAGGATGGAAGATCAGCGTGTCCAGCTTTAGCGAAGGCTCGTCTGGCGGTTTTAAGGAAATCATCTTCACGGTATCGGGCGAGAAAGTGTACGGTACGTTGAAGTATGAGTCCGGCGTACACCGTGTACAGCGTGTGCCGACAACGGAGACGCAAGGGCGTGTACATACCTCCGCCGCTACGGTCGCCATATTACCAGAGGCGGATGAATTTGATGTTGAGATTAATGAAGGGGAGATTAAATGGGATACCTTCCGCTCTGGTGGTGCCGGTGGCCAGAATGTGAATAAGGTGGAATCAGGTGTCCGCCTGCGTTACGTCTGGAAGAACCCCGTTACAGGTGTGAGCGAGGAAATCTTGATCGAATGTACGGAGACACGCGACCAACCGAAGAATAAGGAAAGGGCGCTTATCCGCCTTCGCTCGTTTATTTATGACAAGGAACACCAGAAATACCTAGACGATGTCGCCAGCAAGCGTAAGACCATGGTATCTACCGGTGACCGCTCCGCGAAGATACGTACTTACAATTACCCGCAAGGACGTATCACCGACCACCGTATCAATTACACGATCTATAATCTTTCAGCCTTTATGGACGGGGAAATTCAAGATTGCTTGGATCACTTGATCATAGCGGAGAACACTGAGCGACTGAAAGAGTCTGAATTGTAAACACATCAAATCATTTTATACTGAATAAGAAAATGAACAAGCAACAACTATTCGAGAATATAAAAAAGAAACAATCCTTCCTGTGTGTCGGATTAGATACAGATATAAAAAAGATCCCGCAGCATCTACTGTCGGAGGAAGATCCTATTTTCGCGTTCAACAAAGCGATCATCGACGCTACCGCCGATTATTGTATCGCTTACAAACCAAATATGGCTTTTTACGAGAGTCTTGGCGTGAAAGGTTTGATGGCTTTCGAGAAGACCGTCTCCTATTTACGTGAGAATTATCCCGATCAATTTATCATCGCCGACGCGAAACGTGGTGATATCGGAAATACCTCCGAGATGTACGCCCGTTCTTTCTTCGATCATATCAAGGTAGATGCCGTAACAGTCGCTCCCTATATGGGCGAGGATAGCGTAAAGCCATTCTTGATTTATCCGGAGGCTTGGGTAATCTTATTGGCCTTGACCTCTAATAAAGGCTCGCACGATTTTCAAATGACGGAAGACGCGAATGGTGAGCGTCTCTTCGAGAAAGTATTAAGGAAATCACAAGAGTGGGCAACCGACGAGCAAATGATGTATGTAGTGGGCGCTACCCAAGGTAAGATGTTCCTTGATATTCGCAAACAGGCCCCGAATCATTTCTTGTTAGTACCAGGAGTGGGCGCTCAAGGCGGAAGCTTGGCAGAAGTAGCCCAATACGGGATGAACGACCAATGCGGTCTGTTGGTCAATTCTTCCCGTGCGATTATTTACGCGGATAAGACGGAGGCTTTCGCCAACGTAGCCCGCGAGGCGGCGCATGCCGTACAGAAAGAAATGGCCGGTTATCTATACGATAAAGGAATTATTCCCTGCAAAGCATAGGCTATATAAAGAATTTTCACCATTTTTGCAAACTAACTGTCTATAAACAACGGACAGTCAACGAGGATATATATATAATTGAATAAGTAATGGAGTTTTCAGCCCAACAAATTGCCGGCTTCCTGAACGGGACGATCGAAGGAGATCCGAACGTTAAAGTCAGCAACTTCTCTAAAATAGAAGAAGGAAAGCCAGGTACATTGACCTTTTTGGCGAATCTTAAATATGCGCATCATATTTATAATACCGAGGCAAGCATTGTTTTGGTGAATAATGATTTCAAACCGGAACAACCGATAAAAGCTACACTTGTAAAAGTAGAGAACGCTTATGCGGCACTCGCGATGTTATTAAATTTGGTAGAGCAATCGAAGAGCAAAAAGAAGGGGGTTGATTCTACCGCTTTCATCGCCGCTTCCGCAACCGTGAGCGACGATTGCTATGTCGGTAACTTCGCCTATATCGGGGATGGCGTGAAAATGGGTAAGAACTGTATGGTGTACCCGTACGCTTATATCGGCGACCACGTAACGGTAGGAGATAACTGCGTATTCTATCCGCACGCCACCATTTACGAGAATTGCACGATCGGTAATAACTGTATCTTTCATGCCGGCAGCGTAGTTGGAGCCGACGGTTTCGGATTCGCTCCCGAAGGCGAGACTTACAAGAAAATCCCGCAATTAGGCAATGTCGTTATCGAGGACGATGTAGAGATCGGAGCCAATACGACGATAGACCGCGCGGTGATGGATTCTACGGTCATCCGCAGAGGCGTTAAGCTGGACAATCTCGTACAAATCGCTCATAACGTAGAGGTAGGCGAGAATACCGTGATGGCGGCGCAAGTCGGTATCGCCGGTTCCGTAAAAGTAGGAAAGCATTGTATGTTTGGCGGACAAGTAGGCCTGGCCGGACATATCCATGTGGCGGATCACGTGGTATTCGGGGCTCAGTCTGGCGTTATCAGCGACGTGAAGGAAGCGGCGACATTGCTCGGGACACCGGCGACCAACGCGAAGAGCTTCATGCGTTCTAGCGCGATCTTCAACCGCCTTCCGGATATATACCGTTCGCTGGGGCAGATGCAACGGGAAATAGAACAACTCAAGAAAGACATTAATAAACAATAAAGACCTATGCAAAAACAGAAAACGCTTGCGGCAAGTTTCTCCTTGAAAGGAAAAGGGTTGCATACTGGATTAGATATAGAAATTACGTTTAATCCCGCACCCGAGAACCATGGATACAAGATCAAACGTGTCGATCTGGAAGGCCAGCCGGTGATTGACGCCCTGGCCGAGAACGTGGTTAATACACAACGGGGTACGGTGCTTAGCAAGAATGATGTTCAAGTAAGTACGATCGAGCACGCCATGGCGGCCTTATACGCTTACGAGATAGACAACTGCTTGATCGAGGTAAACGCGCCCGAATTTCCGATCCTAGACGGAAGTTCTCGCTTCTTCTCCGAGGAAATCCAAAAGACAGGAGTCGTTGAGCAAAACGCTCCGAAGGATTATTATATCGTAAAGCACAAGATCGAGGTAAAAGATGAGGAAACCGGTTCGTCGCTTATCATCCTTCCGGACGATAAGTTCAGCGTGAACGTATTGATCTCATTCGATTCGCCCGTGCTTTCCAACCAATTCGCCACGTTGAACGACCTTAGCGAATTCCCGGCGGAATTGGCGGCTTCACGTACGTTCGTATTCGTGCGCGAAGTAGAGATGTTGCTCAACCACAACTTGATCAAAGGTGGCGACTTAGACAACGCGATCGTTATCTACGACCAGAAGATACCGCAAGAATCTTTGGACAAATTGGCGGATATGCTGAGCATCCCTCACAAGAACGTGCAGGAGCTGGGCTATATCAATAACAAGCCGCTCGTATTCGATAACGAACCGGCACGTCATAAATTGATCGACGTGATCGGGGATATCGCCTTGATCGGTAAGCCGATCCGCGGACGTGTGATCGCTACCCGTCCGGGACATAAGATCAATAACCAGCTAGCCCGTATGATCCGCAAGGATATCAAGATGAACGAGGTGCAAGCCCCGGTATACGATCCGAACCGTGAGCCGGTGATGGATATCAACCGTATCCGCGAATTATTGCCGCACCGCTATCCGTTCTTGTTGGTGGACAAGATCATCGAGGTGGGCGGGAATTATATCGTAGGCGTAAAGAACATCACGACCAACGAACCGTTCTTCCAAGGGCATTTCCCGCAGGAGCCGGTCATGCCGGGCGTTTTGCAGGTTGAGGCTATGGCACAGACAGGCGGTTTGCTCGTCTTGAATTCCGTAGATGAGCCAGAGCGCTATTCTACCTACTTCATGAAAATAGATGGCGTGAAGTTCCGCCAGAAAGTCGTTCCGGGCGATACGTTGATCTTACGCCTGGAATTATTGGCGCCGATCCGTCGCGGGATCTCTACCATGAAGGGATATGTATTTGTCGGCGACAAATTGGTGAGTGAAGCCGAGTTCATGGCTCAGATTGTAAAAAACAAGTAAAACGAGTGATTTATGATGTATGAATTATGATTTATGAATCGGTCATAATCCATAAATCATGAATCATAAATCATAAATCATAAATCGAAATGAATATATCTCCTCTAGCAGTCGTTCATCCAGAGGCCCAGATCGGTCAAAATGTAACCATCGATCCGTTTGTCATGATTGAGAAAGATGTCGTAATCGGTGATAATTGCCGTCTATATTCTCATGCCGTCATCTTGAATGGCGCACGGATTGGTAAAAATTGCAATATATTCCCGGGGGCGGTCGTCGCCGGTATCCCTCAAGACATGAAATTCGCCGGTGAGACCACGACAGCGGAAATCGGGGATAACACGACGCTTCGCGAATGCGTGACGATCAACCGGGGTACAGCTTCCAAAGGTAAGACCGTGGTAGGTCACGATTGCCTGATCATGGCTTATTCGCACGTGGCCCATGATTGCGTCTTAAAAGACCATATCATCATCGGCAACGCCTCGCAAATAGCCGGAGAGGTAGAGATTGACGATTTCGCCATCGTCAGCGGAGGCTCCCTGGTGCATCAGTTCTCGCGCATATCCAAGCACGTGATGGTACAAGGCGGCTCCCGTATCGGGAAAGACATCCCCCCTTATACCTTGATCGGCCGCGATCCGATCGTTTATTGCGGTATCAATATCGTAGGCCTGCGCCGCCGGGGATTCACGAATCAGCAGGTATTCTTGATCCAAGACATCTACCGCACGCTGTACACCCGAGGCTTGAATAACACGGAGGCGCTGAAAGCGATCGAGACGGAATACGAGCCGAGCGAGGAAAGAGACTTGATCCTTAATTTCATCAAATCCTCCAGCCGGGGTATCGTAAGGGGCTCGATCGACGAATAAACCTTGGCACGCTGATAACGCAAATTAGGCAGATAACCGCAGATAATATATTTATTGTAATGATATAATCCTGTGGTCATCTGCCTAATTTGCGTTATCGGTACGCCATGATACGGCCTTCCGGCCCACACCTTATAATTTATAGCGTTATTATATAGGTATATTAATATTTTTACTACTTTTGAACCATTAAAAAACTAAACAACTATGCTATTTAGATTTCTAATCCTATCAGATGAAGCTGATGACTTCAAGCGCGAGATCAAGATTGATTCCGAGGCTACCTTCTTGGATCTGCAAAACGCCATCCTTGATTCTGTAGGTTACACGAAGGATCAAATGACCTCCTTCTTTATATGTGATGATGACTGGAGCAAAAAGACAGAGATCACGTTGATGGAAATGGACACCTCTTCCGAGGAAGACAGTTATGTCATGGCCGATACCCAATTGGAAGAATTATTGGAGGACGAGCATCAAAAGCTGCTTTTCGTCTTCGATTATATGACCGAGCGCGCCTTCTTCATGGAACTGCGCGAGATCGTACCGGGTAAAGACCTAGACGCTCCCATTTGCAGCAAATCGCGAGGTGTGCCACCCGCCCAGATCGTTTCTTTCGACGAGTTCGAGGCCAAGAACAGCAGTACGGACGTAGGTGAGGATTTCTACGGAGACTCCGAATACGATATAGACGAACTGGACAAGAGCGGCTTCGACGGCTTAGGCGAAGGCCCGATGGATAATCCTTACGACGACGAGCGCTATTGATGAATACCCTCGTCGTATTACTTGGGCCGACAGGAGTCGGGAAGACCGAGTTGAGCCTCCAGGTGGCGGAACACCTAGGCTCCCCGATCATCTCTTCCGACTCCCGTCAGCTCTATAAAGACCTCCCCATCGGCACGGCGGCTCCTACTGCCGGGCAGATGGCGCGCGTCAGGCATTATATGGTGGGCACGCTCTCGCTTACCGATTACTACAGCGCCAGCAACTTCGAGGCAGACGTGATCTCCCTTTTATCCGACTTACATAAGACGATACCCGCCGTCGTAATGACCGGCGGCTCCATGATGTACATCGACGCCGTATGCAAGGGCATCGACGATATCCCGACGGTCGCGCCCGAGATCCGCGACGCCCTATACAAACAATTTGAGACCGAGGGGCTGGCCCCTATCCTAGCCGAGTTAAAAGAGGCGGACCCCGCCCATTACGAGGAGGTGGACCGGAACAATCACAAACGGGTGATCCATGCCGTGGAGATTTGCCGGATGACGGGCAAGCCTTACTCCTCCTTCCGCACGAACATCCGGAAGGAGCGCCCGTTCCGGATCATCAAGATAGGGCTTAACAGGGAGCGCGACGAGCTATGCGACCGCATCAACCGACGGGTGGACCAGATGATGGACGAGGGCTTGCTGGAAGAGGCACGCCGGGTCTACCCCTTCCGCCATTTGAATGCCTTGAACACGGTGGGCTATAAGGAATTGTTCAATTATATCGGCGGAGAATGGACCTTGGACCTCGCCGTGGAGAAAATCAAGCGAAACACCCGCGTCTACGCCCGCAAGCAGATGACCTGGTTCAAGCGCGACCCCGAGATCACGTGGTTCCATCCGGAGGACCAGGAGCGGATCCTCGCTTTCCTGACCGAGCGCCTCGGCGATTAAAACCAGGAGAAAATCACACGCCCCACAGGAACTTAAAAGACGAAAGTATTTGCTTATCAATAATATTCTTTATATTTGCGAAGCCGTCCGCTGAGAGACAGCCTCTTGTGGCGAGTTCGCGCGGAGGACGGGCTTTTATTGTTAATCAAGGTAACGCCTCATTACCACGGGGCATCAAAAAACAACAACATCATGGCTGAAGAGAAGACCATCCTGACCGTAGATCTGTACGACAACGTGTTAACCGAGAAAACCGGCGATTTCACCGGGAAGA
>JAQVCX010000160.1 GCA_028689545.1 Parabacteroides sp. | reverse complement strand
TCCACCTTTACGAGTGCCAAGCGTTCGATCTCGGCGTTCCGTTTGGTTGGATCCACAAGGACACCGGCTATCGTCGTTTTCGTAGATCTTATAAGTCCATGGCGCGACAAAATGGTAAGACGTTTCAGAACGGTATTACCGGATCTTATGTCTCCGGGTTTAGTGGTTATCAATACGGTAAGTTATTTACGGTCGCAACTAAGCGCCGACAAGCAAAGCTCGCCTGGGACGAGATAGCTAAGTTTGTCAGATCTGATCCGGATTTATCGGAGCTCTTTAAAGTCCAGGATTATAAGTTTCTCATTACCGCCTTAAATACCATGTGTACTATTGAGGCGCTATCGAGAGAGTCCGGACTCGACGACGGTTTCCGGTCGATCTTTACCTCAGTCGACGAGATCCACCAACATAAAGATAACTCTATATATAAAGCTATCTATAATGGAACGAAAGCACTCCCGGAGACGTTGGTCTCCATGATTACGACTCGAGGTAATAACCTCAATTCATTCTGTTATGAAATGGATAGTTACGCTTTAAATATCCTCAACGGTACCGCTATCGCTGAGGATTTTTTCGTGGATATTTATTGTTTAGATCCTACGGACGATCCCTGGGACGAGCGTAATTGGATTAAAGCTAACCCGATCTTAGGTCGTACAGAGCAAGGAATGGAGACACTCCGAACCGACGCGAGAACCGCTAAAGATATGGGAGGTATGGATCTACGAGATTTCTTTATTAAGTCTCTTAATATGTGGGTTAAGAATTATGAAAATATTTTCATTGATCCGGAAAAATGGAAAGAGTGTGGATCTGAAAAGACTCTCGAGAATTTCCGAGGTCGGTCTTGTTGGGTTGGCCTAGATCTTTCCTCCGGTGGAGATTTAACAACGCTCGCGCTCGAGTTTGAGGAGCCGAACGATAACTATCATTTTTATTCTCATTCCTTTATGCCACGAGGTCGACTCGCTGAGCATATAGAGAGTGATCTAGCTCCTTATGATATATGGGAGCAATCGGAATTAATTACGATAACCGGTGGAGAAAGTGATTATAAGAACGATTATAAGTTTATTATTTCCCACCTCCAGGAGTTGAGAGAGGCTTACGATTTAAAGTTTCTCGGAATAGGTTACGATCCGCATAACGCCGACGGTATTTTGTCGGATCTTGAGACGTTCGGTTGTCCGCTTATGATGATTACGCAAAGTGCCCGTTTCCTTAATGACGCTACGGTGGATATCCAACTCTTAGTAAAGAGCGGTAAGATTTCTTATCACTCGGCTAATGAGCTTTTAACCTGGAGCTTTGCCAATGCAAAACTTGTTAAAAACAGTTTCGGAGAGTGTAAGGTCGATAAAGAACCTCACTCGCTGACAAAGCGTATCGATCCGGTCGACGCGTGTATCGACTCTCATTCCATGTTATTAAAGAACAAAGAAAAACCTCTCGTAGACGTCGAGTCCGAAATGGATAAATACCTTAAGGCTATGGGTTGGAAAAAGTAAAGGAGGATTTAAAATTGAGTGCTTTTAAAAGTATAAGGCTCGCTATTGCTAAAGCGATCACACCAACGGAAACTATCGAAATGAATAATCTCTTAGATTTTCTAGGCGTGAATAAATATAAAGCTCGAGCAATTAACGAGGCTACTTATTTCGCTTGCATGAAAGTGTTGAGCGAGGCTTTAGGTGAGTTACCCTTAAGGGTGCTTATGCACGATCGAGTTAACGGGGGAGTAATGACGGCTACCGATCACGCTCTTTATAGTATTTTAAAACATAGACCTAATCCGTATATGACCTCAACGTCGTTTTGGAGTACGGTTGAGTTTAATCGTAATCATTACGGTAACGCCTATGTCCTTATTGAGGGCGCCGGCCGGAATTTGAAATTGTGGATCCTGGAGTCTGACAAAGTAAAAATTGTCGTTGATAATGCGAAAATGCTTAAAAACCAATCGGATATTTATTATGTATATTCCGGAGAGGGACAGTATTTGACATTCGGATCTGAGGAGATTTTACATTTTAAGACCTCGACCTCCTTTGACGGTATATCCGGACTTAGTGTTAGGGAGATCCTTAAGACTACTATCGACGGAAATACTAAGGCTCAAAGTATGCTTAATCGGCTCTATGATAACGGTTTTGTGAGTAAGGTTGTTGTTCAATATACCGGCAATCTCAACGACGAGAACGTTAAAGCATACCTGGAGGGTATTCAAAATTACGCTGATAATAAAAAGAGTGGCGTTGAGAATTTGATCCCGATCCCGTTAGGATCTAAAGTGGAACCTCTTAACATGAAATTAACCGACTCTCAATTCCTGGAGATTAAGCGATACTCCGCGTTACAGATCGCGAGCGCATTTGGAATTAAGCCTTATCAGATTGGAGATTATGAAAAAAGCTCCTACGCAAGTGCCGAGGCTCAGCAATTATCTTTTTACGTTGATACTCTCCTCTATATCATTAAACAGTATGAGGAGGAGATCTCTTATAAGTTATTCAGTTCCGAGGAGATCGCGAGCGGGTTAAATGCAAAATTTAACGTCGCCGTAATTTTAAGAGCGGATCTTAAGACTCAGATCGAGACGCTAGCGTCGGCGGTCGGTAATTTTATCTATACTCCAAACGAGGCGCGAGCCTTATTGGATTTAGAAAATAAACCGGGGGGAGATAAGCTCCTGGGTAATGGTGCAACTATACCGGTTGAATTAGCCGGAGTACAGTACCAAAAGGATCAAAAATCAAACGGAAAGGAGGAAAACCTATGGCAAATGTCATTAACGACGAAAGAGCTAAAGTACCTAATGGAGTCGTACTCAAATCCGGAGGCGTAAGTATTCCGGAGGTAACCGACGACGATCTTAAGAAAATTAATAAGTTTACGCTTAAGACTCTCAACAAAGACGACGTTTTTATTTTTAAGATTTCCGCTTGCGATAATGAATTGGACGATCGTAATTTTGAGCCATTTAATCTTAGTGCGCTAAAGGATCTTAAAAAATTGTATGTCGGTAAAACAGTCATTAAAGATCATAACCGAAAATCTGATAATCAGATCGCCCGCGTATATGATACCGAGTTGATCGAGGATCCGACTAAAAAGACCGGAGCCGGGGAGCCGTTCTCTACTCTCCAACTTAAAGCGTATATGTTACGAACAAAGTCAACCGAGGATCTTATCGCGGAAATAGAGGCGGGGATCAAAAGAGAAGTATCGACCGGTTGTCGCGCTAAACACGCGTATTGTAGTATTTGCGGTACAGATAATACAAAAACGTATTGTCCTCATTGGGGAGGTCGTGAATACGATACCAAAGACGGAAAGAAACTATGTTACTTTACTCTCGACGGAGCTAAAGAGGCTTATGAGGTGTCACTCGTTGCCGTTCCCGCTCAGCCAAGAGCCGGGACTACTAAGTCCTACAAAGAGGAAACGGGAGAAGATCCTACGGAAAAGACCGAGGAAACTCCAACCGAAACGACACCGGATACAGATCCGGAAAAGGTAAAAGAATTAGAGGCGGTCGCTACTAGCAGATTGAGAGTAGCGGACGCTTTTTCTAATGCACAAATTAAACGAATTATAGGGGAATGATCCCGGAAAGAAAGAGGTTAAATTTTTATGAACAAGAAAATGAGAGATTTACTTGCAAAACACGATTTAAAAGTAAAAGAGGCTAAGTCCTTTATGGAGGGCGAAACAAAAGATCTCGAGGCTTTCAATAAAGCCATGGACGAGGCCGACGCTATTATGGCAGAGTATAACGCGGAAAAGCGTATGTTTGAAACAGAAAAAGCGAGTGTAGCTACTGATCCCGGAGCAGATCCTCAGAGCGAAGATCCCGCAGAAAAGGGACAGAAAGCTCCTAAAGACTCGATTAAAGAGTTCGCGGATATGGCTCGTAAAGGGTTCAATTTGCCTAAGACTATGAGCGAGGGTACAAGCGCCGACGGTGGTTATACTGTTCCGGAGGATATTCAGACTCAGATTAACACTTATAAAGAGAGCAAATTCTCTTTGTTAAGCCTGGTAAAAGTGGAAAATGTTACTACTGAAAAAGGACAGAGAACCTTTAAAAAGAGAGCTCAGCAAACCGGCTTTGTAAAAGTTGGAGAGGGCGGAAAAATTGGAGCTAAGGCTACTCCTCAGTTTGAAAGAATTTCTTTCGAGATCGGTAAATATGCCGGCTATTTTCCGGTTACTAACGAGCTCCTGGAGGACTCAGACGCTAATATCGCTCAGACATTAATTGAATGGATCGGCGACGAGTCACGCGTTACCGCTAATAAATTAATCCTTGCGGTAATTGGTGCTAAAACCGTTGTAAACTTAGAGAACTTGGACGGTATTAAAAAAGCGTTCAACGTAACGCTCGGATCTGCTTTTAAAGCTAGCTCAGCGATTGTTACAAATGACGACGGGTTACAGTATCTTGATACCTTAAAAGACAATACCGGACGTTATTTATTGTCTCCGGATCCAACTAAACCTATGGAAATGAGACTTGCCGTTGGTGCTACTTTTGTTCCGGTTAAAGTTATTCCTAATGATGATCTTGCAAATGCTGAGGCATATGTAAAGACCGCCGATACTGATATCGTAGCCGGTAAAGCATATTATACTTTAGCTGACACGGTTTACACTCTTGTGGCGACTCCTCTTAAAGCGAATATCGCTACTTACTACGAAATCGAGACTCGCGTTCCTATGATCCTGGGAGATCTAAACGAGGGTATCGTATTTTTTGATAGAAAGAAAATTAATATCAAAACTTCTGACGTTGCCGTAACGGGCGAGCTTAACGCGTTTGAGGAAGATCTTACACTTTATCGTGCGATTGAACGTGAGGACGTTAACGAAAGAGACTCTAAGGCATACGTTAACGGTTATATCGTTC
>JAQVCX010000053.1 GCA_028689545.1 Parabacteroides sp. | reverse complement strand
GCCTGTCAGGGACTCTCCACTACGCAGTTGTGATAATGCCTTGTCGCGCATTAACTGATACTCTTGACTATTTCTATCCATAATACAAAGGTAATTGTTTTTGGACAGAGTTCAGATTACAGCCTCCCAAGCGATAAATAAACCTGTAATAACCCCTACTACTAAGAATAATGCTGTTAAACCATTCATATTATATTTTTCTAATCCATTTGTGTCTTATTACAACTCATCCAACCATTTTTTTCCGGGCTTGGTGTAAAGCCAAGCCAGAAAGATTGTAGCTAAAGCTGCTACTACTGATAATAATGCTATTAAGCCATTCATATTATATTATTTTAAGATCTTATTTCCAATCCATGCAAATATATAGGTGCAATATATACCTATACCAATGAAAAACCACCTTGTGGTACTTCCAAAACCTTTTGGCAAAAGTAATATTTCTCCAAGAACAATGGTAACAAATACTAACTTAGCCATATCATAAAAGAACTTGCTCATATTTTCCCTTCGGACCTTGTCTCGTTCTTCCCTTAATGTTTGTTGTCTCTCCCAATTTCCCATTTCCCCATAGTCTCTTGTTTCAGTTAATACTACAAATCGTATGCGGGCAAATGTATATATTATTGGCGACCCTTCCAACTTTTTTATGTGGAATCGCTTATTTTCCCTAATTTTGTATCCTTAAAACGGATGAATGTGGAAGAATATTTGAGTCAATTGAATGAGAGCCAGCGGGAAGCGGTGGTTTACAATGAGGGGCCTTGCTTGGTTGTGGCCGGGGCGGGCTCCGGAAAGACAAGGGTGCTGACCTATAAGATCGCTTATTTGTTGCAATTGGGATTGCCTCCCTATAGTATCTTGGCGCTGACTTTTACCAATAAGGCGGCCCGGGAGATGAAAGAGCGTATAGCGGCCATCACCGGTGAGCAAACGGCCCGTCGGCTATGGATGGGTACGTTCCATTCCATCTTCTCCCGTATCCTCAGGAACGAGGCGGAGCATATCGGCTACCCTTCCAATTTCACGATTTATGATGCCGCCGATTCCAAAAGCCTGCTGAAATCCATCATCAAGGAGATGCAGCTGGACGATAAGGTGTACCGCCTAAACATGGTGCAGAGCCGGATCTCCAACGCGAAGAACTCCTTGATCACCTATACGGCCTACGAGCAGAATAAAGAGCTGGTGGAAAGCGACATGAACGCCAAGGTTCCCTTGCTCCGGGAGATCTACAAGCGTTACCAAAGCCGCTGCCTGCAAGCGGGCGCCATGGACTTCGACGACTTGCTGCTGCAAACCAATATCCTGTTTCGCGATCATCCGGCCGTCTTGGAGAAATACCGGAATTTCTTCCGGTACGTGCTGGTGGACGAGTATCAAGATACGAACTTCGCCCAGCACCTCATCGTACAACGGCTTTGCGAGGGGCATGGCCATATCTGCGTGGTAGGCGACGATGCCCAGAGTATCTATTCCTTCCGAGGCGCGAACATCGATAATATCCTGCAATTCAAGAATATTTATACCGGTTGCCGTATATTCAAGCTGGAGCGGAATTACCGCTCTACCCAAAATATCGTGAACGCCGCCAATAGCCTGATCGACAAGAATACCCGTCAGATACCCAAGACGGTCTATTCCGAGAAGGAGGCGGGCAGCAAGGTGAGCGTCTGCACCTCGTATTCCGATTATGAGGAGGGCTACGCCGTAGCCGCCCGGATCAACGAGATGCGCGGGATACGGGGGAAGTTCTCGTACGCCGATTTCGCGATCCTGTATCGTACCAACGCCCAGTCCCGTATCTTGGAGGAGGCGTTGCGAAAGCGGGGCATCCCTTACAAGATCTACGGCGGCTTGTCTTTTTACCAGCGGAAAGAGATCAAGGACGTGATCTCTTATTTCCGCCTGATCGTGAATCCGCACGACGAGGAGGCCCTCAAGCGGATCATCAATTATCCCACCCGGGGAATCGGGGATACGACGGTAGGCAAGCTCGTCGCCGCCGCTACCGAATACGGGGTAAGTCTATGGACCGTGCTTCAAGCTCCCTTGGAATATCCGCTGCCGATAAATAACGGTACGGCTAAGAAATTGAGCGACTTCCGTAGTTTGATTGAAGTTTTTATTGAAGAGAATAAAAGCCTCTCGGCGGAGGAATTGGCCACCTTGGTGGTGAAGCGTAGCGGCATCGTCGGCGACCTGTTTCAGGACCGTTCCGTAGAGGGCGTGAGCAAGCAAGAGAACTTGCAGGAGTTACTGAAAGGCATCGCCGAGTTTTGCGAGATCCGGCGTGAGGAGGATCGGGAGCAAGTGGCGATGTCCGACTTCTTGGCGGAGGTATCCTTGCTCACCGATCAAGATAACGATAAGGAGGAAAACTCCGACAAGGTCACGATGATGACCGTGCATGCCGCCAAGGGCCTGGAGTTCACGAATGTTTTCGTGGTGGGCTTGGAGGAAGACCTGTTCCCCTCGGCCCTGTCGAAAGATAACCCGAGGGCGGTAGAGGAGGAGCGTCGTTTGTTTTACGTGGCGATCACCCGTGCGGAGCAGAATTGCGTGTTGAGCTATGCCAAGAGCCGCTATCGCAACGGGAAGACGGATATGTGTACGCCCAGCCGCTTCTTGAAGGATATAGACGCTAAATACCTGGATATGCCTTCGGATGCCGGAGCCTCGGATGCTTTCGCCTCGGCCCGCGAACGCTACGGGCGTTCGGCTTTTGCCTCTCCCTTCCAGCAACCGAGGGCGGTTGAGGATGATTTAGTGTCGCCCGTGAAGCAAGCGGCGCAGCGTCAGGGGCATCTCACGAAGCTAAAAAACACGATGGAATCGTCGTTTTCGGCTGCTCCGGCCACGGATCTGTCGGGTTTGCACGTGGGTTCCAAGGTACGCCATGAGCGTTTTGGGGGAGGAGAGATTGTCTCGATAGAAGGAGAGGGTGGCAACGCGAAAGCTACGGTGGCCTTCGATCATTTCGGGCAGAAGCAGTTGCTCTTGAAGTTCGCAAAGCTTACGGTGTTGAATGAGTGATTTATAGATGATAAAAAAAGAACGGCGACATCTTGCCGCCGTTCTTTTTTTAGGGGGAAAGACTATTGTGTTCATGCTCAAATACAATAGTGTTCATGCCCAAACACTACTGTGTTCACGATCAAACATAATAGTCTTTTTCCCTAAAACTCAGCTATTTTTATTGCTTTTTTGAGGGGAAACCCTTGCACTGCCCGAATATATTTCGTACATTTGCATATTAATATGAAATATTGAGACACAGCATGATAGACATCGACAAGATACCCTCGCCTTGCTATGTGATGGAGGAGAAATTACTGAGAAATAACCTATCCTTGATCAAAAGCGTGAAAGAACGTGCGGGGGTGAATATCATATTGGCTTTTAAGGCTTTCGCCTTATGGAGAGCCTTCCCGATCGTGCGTGAGTATATCCCTTTCTCGACAGCGAGCTCCAAGTTTGAGGCCCGGTTGGCCTTCGAGGAGATGGGTAGCCCGGCGCATACCTATTCACCGGCTTATACGGAGGCCGATTTCCCGTTGATCTTGAGATATAGCAGTCACGTCACGTTCAACTCGCTCTCGCAGTTCCGGCGTTTTTATCCGATGGTGCGGGCGGATGGCGATCGGGTGTCTTGCGGGCTGAGGATCAATCCGGAATACTCGGACGTGGAGACGGACTTGTATAACCCTTGCGCCCCGGGTTCCCGGATGGGGGTGACCCGCGACCTGCTGGGCGATACGCTTCCGGAGGGTATCGAGGGGCTGCATTTCCATACGCTGTGCGAATCTACCTCCTATGACCTGGAGCGGACGCTGGCCGAGGTGGAGAGGCGTTTCGGCCGTTTCCTGCCTCACGTCAAGTGGTTGAATATGGGAGGCGGTCATCTGATGACCCGTAAGGATTACGACGTGGAGCATCTGATCGCTTTGCTGAAAGGCTTTAAGGCGAGGTATCCGAACTTGGAGTTGATCATGGAGCCGGGCAGCGCCTTCGCTTGGCAGACCGGGTTCTTGCTGACGACCGTGGTGGATATCGTGGAGAATAAGGGTATCAAGACGGCGATTATCGATGCCTCCTTTACCTGCCATATGCCCGATTGCCTGGAGATGCCCTACAAGCCGGCGATCCGTTTCGCCACGGATGCCGTGGAAGGGAAACCTACGTACCGGATCGGGGGGAATAGTTGCTTGAGCGGTGATTATATGGGCGATTGGTCGTTCGACAAGCCCTTGGAGATCGGCGATAAGCTGATTTTCGAGGACATGATCCACTACACGATCGTGAAGACGAACATGTTCAACGGCATCCCGCATCCCTCCTTGGCCCTTTGGAGCAAGGACGATAAGTTGGTGATGTACCGCACGTTCGGCTATGAGGACTATAAGAACAGGATGGATTAAAAACAGAAACAAAATAGATATGGGTATTTTTAGCTTTTTCAGTAAGGACAAGAAGGAGACCTTGGATAAGGGCTTGTCGAAGACAAAAGAGAGCGTTTTCTCCAAGATTACCAAGGCGATCGCCGGCAAGAGTAAGGTGGACGACGCTGTGTTGGATAATTTGGAGGAAGTGCTGATCACCTCGGACGTGGGCGTAGATACCACGCTGAAAGTCATCGACCGTATCGAGAAACGTGTGGCCCGGGACAAGTACGTCACCACCCAAGAGCTGACCACCCTGCTGCGTGACGAGATCGCCAGCTTGCTGACGGAGAACAACACGGAGGATGCCGAGGGGTTCACGCTTCCGGAGGGCAAGAAGCCTTACGTGATCATGGTCGTAGGCGTGAACGGGGTAGGGAAGACGACGACGATCGGCAAGCTCGCCTACCAATTCAAGAAGGCGGGCAAGAAGGTCTATCTGGGCGCCGCCGATACGTTTCGTGCCGCCGCCGTGGAGCAGCTGGTGATCTGGGGCGAGCGGGTAGGCGTGCCTGTCGTGAAGCAAAACATGGGCTCGGACCCCGCTTCCGTGGCTTTCGATACGCTGAGCTCCGCCAAGGTGAACGACGCCGACGTGGTGATCATCGATACCGCCGGACGTTTGCATAACAAGATCAACTTGATGAACGAGCTTACCAAGATCAAGAACGTGATGAAGAAGGTGATCCCGGACGCTCCCCACGAGATCTTGCTGGTGCTGGACGGCTCTACCGGGCAGAACGCCTTCGAGCAGGCCAAGCAATTTACCGCCGCCACCGAGGTGAACGCCTTGGCCGTGACCAAGCTGGACGGCACCGCCAAGGGAGGCGTGGTGATCGGTATCTCCGACCATTTCCGTGTACCGGTGAAATATATCGGGCTGGGCGAGGGAATAGAGGATTTGCAAGTATTCCGCAAACGTGAGTTTGTCAATTCGTTATTTGGAGAATGAGAAAGAATAAAGTAGATATTATCACGCTGGGTTGCTCGAAAAACCTGGTGGACTCGGAGCAATTGATGCGCCAATTCGTGGCCAATGGCTATACGGTAGAACATGATCCCCATAAGATCAACGGCGAGATCGTGGTGGTGAACACCTGCGGTTTCATCGGCGACGCCCAAGAGGAATCGATCAATATGATCCTGGAGCTGGGCGAGCAAAAACAGAAAGGACGGATTGGGAAGCTTTTCGTGATGGGCTGCCTGTCGGAGCGTTTCTTGAAGGATCTGGAGAAGGAACTTCCCGAGGTGGATCGTTTCTATGGCAAGTTCAACTGGAAGGAGCTGATCTCCGACTTGGGCAAGTCGTACCATCAAGAGCTGGCTACGGATCGTGTGCTCACCACGCCGAGGCATTACGCTTACGTGAAGATAGGCGAGGGGTGTAACCGCACCTGCTCTTATTGCTCGATTCCGATCATCACCGGGGCGTACCAGTCCCGCCCGATGGACGAGATCGTGGGCGAGGTACGTGGCTTGGTGGCGCAGGGCGTGAAGGAATTTCAGATGATCGCCCAGGACCTGACGTTTTATGGCCTGGACTTATATAAGCGAATGGCTCTTGCCGAGCTGGTGGAGCGTGTGTCGGACATCCCGGGCGTGGAGTGGATCCGTTTGCATTACGGCTATCCGTCTCATTTCCCCTACGACCTGTTGCCGGTGATGCGCGAGCGTGACAACGTGTGCAAGTATATGGACATCGCCTTGCAGCATATCAGCGACCCGATGCTGAAGATGATGCGCCGCAATATCACGAAGGCCGAGACGTACGAGCTGCTGGAGCGTATGCGCCGGGAAGTGCCGGGCATCCATCTGCGTACTACCTTGATGGTGGGGCATCCCGGCGAGACGGAGCAAGACTTCGAGGAGTTGATCCGCTTCGTGAAAGATATCCGCTTCGAGCGCATGGGCGCGTTCGCCTATAGCCACGAGGAGGGGACGTATGCCTATAAGCATTATAAAGACGAGATCCCGCAGGAGGTGAAGCAAGACCGGCTGGATTACCTGATGCGTGTGCAAGAGGGTATCTCCGCCGACGTGAACGCCTCGAAGGTAGGGCAGAGCTTCCGGGTGATCGTAGACCGGGAGGAAGAGGATTTCTACGTGGGACGTACGCAATACGACTCGCCCGAGGTAGATCCCGAAATATTGATTTCCAAGGAAACCCCCTTGAGCCCGGGTAGCTTTTACCAAGTGGAGGTGACCGACGCGCAAGCGTTCGACCTATATGGCAAAGTGTTGAATGGATGTAAAAACTGTCAATAAACTTGTCGGTTAACGAAAAAATAGCTAATATAGCAGCACGAACTGTTATGGAATCGGATATGAAAAACAAGGAACTTATAACGGAATTGGCGGATCGCTCGGGTTGGACCTCGAAGGAGGTTTCCGATATGCTCTCTGCGCTCACTTCCGTCGTAAGTTCGAGATTGGTGGATAGCGACACGGTCTATCTGCAAGGCTTCGGTCAGTTCGAGGTGAAAAAGAAAGGCGAGCGCATTTCCACGAATCCGGCGAACGGGAAGCGTTATCTGGTTCCTCCTAAATTAGTTCCCGTATTTAAGCCCGGAATAACCATGAAGAATCGCTTAAAGAAATTGACTGATAATGAATAACCGGCTGAATATACAAGATTTAGCCGGTTTATTATCTGAGCATACCGGCAAGAATAAAGGAGAGATAGAGCGGTTCTTGAGAGATTTCATATCGGTGGTATCCGAAGGAGTCTGTACGGATAAGATCGTAAAGATAAAGGGCCTGGGTACTTTCAAGATCATCTCCGTGGAGAAGCGGGAGAGTATCCACGTGAATACCGGCGAACGTTTCTTGATCCCCGAGCATTATAAATTCTCTTTCCTGCCGGATAAAGACCTGCGGGAACAGGTAAACAAGCCTTTCTCTATCTTTGAGACGACAGAAATCAACGAGAACGTGGATTTCTCGGACATGGAGGAGTCCGTGGAGGAGAAGGAAACGGAAGACGAGTCCGTGGAGGAGGTGATGCCGGATCAGGAGATCCCGTTGGCAGATACCCCGCCCGAGGAGGATCCCGAGCCGGTACTAGAACCCGAGCGAGCGTTAGATACGAAGCTCAATGCTGAGTTGCCATCGGTAGCTGAACCGGAATTGGAACCTGAACCAGTACCCGAACCCGAACCTGAACCGGTATCAGAGCCATCTCCCCTACCAGAGAGATCGGAAGAGCCAGCCCGTAGGAAGCTGGGGAAGAAGGGGGTACTAATGATCGTAGCCTTTTTGATAATCGTAATCTCTGTATTCTTTTATCTGGGAAGAAATAATTGGGAACCAGCTGCTTCCCAAGAGGAGGTGACGACGGAAGCCCGGGATACGGTTCAAGAACCTGCTCGGCTGCCCCAAGCGGATTCGGTGGCGGAGAATACCCAGCGTACGGACCCGATGCCTTCTGTGAGACCGGAACCTAAACCATTGGGACAGGTAAAGATCAAGCATGGCGACCGCCTTACCGTGATCGCCTTGGAATATTATGGCAATAAGTTATTCTGGGTATATATTTACCAACACAACAAGGCTGCCATAAAAGACCCGAACAACGTCCCGATCGGTACCCTGATCGAGATACCCGCTCCGGAATCGTATGGCATCGATGCCAAGAGCCGTGAGTCGCGGGAGAAAGCCGCCGCCTTACAAACAGAGATACTTGGCGGGGAGTAAGAGTAATATCCCTTTTTTAAGTAAAATAAAACAAAACGGGGAAGTGTTGGTTAGTATTATTTAACTGCGAAAGTGAAGGATACGGATTTAACATTTCTAATTTTGTGCATCCTAAAAAAACAAGGTATAATTGGGACAATATAATAACATAATAATATAAAAATCTTATGAGTCAGACAGTAGACATTCGTGAGTTGAATGAGCGGATTGAAAGTAAAAGCTCGTTTGTGAACATGATTACGATGGGTATGGACAAAGTAATCGTCGGGCAAAAGCATTTGGTTGAATCTTTATTGATAGGTTTGCTCTCGGACGGACATATCCTATTGGAAGGTGTGCCGGGTTTGGCTAAGACACTTGCCATTAAAACATTGTCGTCGTTGATCGACGCTAAATACAGCCGGATCCAGTTCACCCCGGACTTACTTCCGGCCGACGTGATCGGTACGATGATTTACAGTCAGAAAAGCGAAGAGCTCCAGGTAAAGCAAGGCCCGATCTTCGCTAATTTTGTGTTAGCGGACGAGATCAACCGTGCCCCGGCGAAAGTGCAGAGCGCCTTGTTGGAGGCCATGCAGGAGCGCCAGGTCACGATCAGCGAGCATACCTATAAGTTGCCGAAGCCTTTCTTGGTGATGGCTACCCAGAACCCGATCGAGCAGGAAGGTACGTATCCCTTGCCAGAGGCGCAGGTAGACCGTTTCATGCTGAAGGTGATCATCAACTACCCGAAGAAAGAGGAGGAGAAACTGATCATACGCCAGAATATATCCGGAGAACGTCCGGAGATCAAGCCGATCCTGACGAAAGAGGAGGTGCTCGATGCCCGCAACGTGGTTCGTGAGGTTTACTTGGATGAGAAGATCGAGCGTTATATCGTAGACATCGTATTCGCTACCCGTTTCCCCGCGGAGGCTGGTTTGTCGAACTTGGCGAACATGATCTCTTTCGGAGCTTCCCCTCGTGCGTCTATCAACTTGGCGTTGGCCGCCCGTGCCTACGCTTTCATCAAGCGCCGGGGCTACGTGATCCCGGAGGATATCCGCGCGGTATGCCACGACGTGATGCGCCATCGTATCGGCTTGAGCTATGAGGCCGAGGCGAACAACTTGACTTCCGAGGAGGTAATCAGCGAGATCTTGAACAAAGTAGAAGTTCCTTAAATGGAGACAAGCGAATTATTAAAGAAGGTCCGCCGTATCGAGATAAAGACCCGTGGTCTTTCCCGCAATATCTTCGCCGGCCAGTACCACTCGGCTTTCAAGGGCCGTGGTATGGCGTTCAGCGAGGTGAGGGAATATCAGTACGGCGACGATATCCGGGATATCGATTGGAACGTGACCGCCCGCTACGTCCGCCCCTACATCAAGGTGTTCGAGGAGGAGCGCGAGCTGACGGTGATGCTCTTGATCGACGTGTCCGGCAGCCGTGACTTTGGCTCCGTCAACGTCATGAAGAAGGAGGTGATCACCGAGATCGCCGCTACCCTGGCTTTCTCGGCGATACAGAACAACGATAAGATCGGCGTGGTGTTCTTCTCGGACAAGATCGAGAAGTTTATCCCGCCCCAGAAAGGAAAGAAACATATCTTATATATCATCCGCGAGCTGATCGATTTCCGTCCGGAGGAGACGAGGACGGATATCAGCCAAGTGCTGAAATACCTGACCAACGCCATCAAGAAGCGTTGCACGGCTTTCCTGATCTCCGATTTTATCGACAAGGAGGGATTCAAGGATGCGCTGACGGTGGCCAACCGCAAGCACGACATGGTAGCCATACAGGTGTACGACCGCCGCGAGACCGAGCTTCCCGCCGTAGGACTGATGAAGATCAAGGATGCCGAGACCGGGAAGGAGCAATGGATAGACAGTTCCTCCGCCCGTGTGCGTGCGGCCTATAAGGAATGGTGGGACCAGCGGCAGGCGAAGATGAGCGACACGTTCAAGAAATGCCGTGTAGACTCCGTCTCTGTCCGTACCGAGGATGATTATGTGAAAGCATTGATTGCTCTTTTTGACAAACGTAATTAAAGCAAGCAGATGAAATTGATAAAGAAAAGTATCCTGTTTCTGGTCGCCGCCGCTTCCCTCGCCGGGGGAAGGGCCTATGCGCAGAGACCGTTGATCGATGTCGCTATCGACTCGGCCGCCATATTGATCGGAGAGCAGACTACCTTGCGCCTTACGGTGACGGCGGATAAGAATCGCCCCGTGCAGATCGTGATCCCGAACGATACCTTGATGACGGGCGTGGAGGTGCTGAACCTCTCCAAGGCGGACTCTACGGTGATCGAGAACGACCGGCTCGTGATCAAGCAGGATGTATTGATAACCTCGTTCGACTCGTCGCTCTATCTCTTGCCTCCTCTGAAGGTGATCGATGGGGTGGATACCGTATATTCCAACCAGGTGGCCTTGAAAGTCTCCACGATTCCCGTGAACGCGGAGAAGCCGGAGGAGTTCAACGACATCAAGACCGTATGGAAACCGCCTTTCGTATGGGCCGATTATTATCCGATCATTTACGGGATCCTGTTGGCCCTGTTCTTGATCTGCGTGATCGCCTATATCGTGAAACGGATCCGCGCGAAGAAGTCGTTGATACCGTTCAAGAAGGAGGAGCCGAAACTCCCGCCTTATGAGCAGGCCATCAAGGAGCTGGACGAGATCAAGCAACAGAAACTCTGGCAGCAAGGACGGAGCAAGGAGTATTACACCTTGATCACGGATACGCTGCGTAAGTATATAGAGGATCGTTTCAACCTCAGTGCCATGGAGATGACTTCCGGCGAGATCCTGGATCTGCTCCGCGAGAAGCCCGAGGCCCGAGGCGTGTACGATAACTTGGGGCAGATCCTGCGACTGGCCGACTTCGTGAAGTTCGCCAAGATGAACCCGCTGCCGGATGAGAATGATTTGAGTATGATGAACGCGTATTCGTTCGTAAACCAGACGAAGGTGGAGGAGCTGGAGGAGCCGGCCGTCAGTCAAGACGGCATTGATCGGGAGATCAACGCAGCATTGACCGAGAGATCAACGCGGCCTCACTCTCTCGATCAACGCGGCATTGATCGGGAGATCAACGCGGACTTGACCGGGAGACCCTCCGACGAGGAGGGCCGTTATCAGCCCAAGTCTACGAACGATACAACTAATTTAAAGGACTAAGAGAATGGTATTTGCGAATCCTAATTATTTATATTTGTTGTTGTCGCTCATCCCGATGATCGGGTGGTACGTCTACAAGCTGAGCAAGAACCAGGCCAGCTTGCAGGTCTCCTCGTCGGAGGCGTTCGAGGTACCGGGAGCGACCTCATGGGTCGTGTACTTGCGCCACGTGCCTTTTGTATTACGGATGGTAGCCGTAGCGCTGCTGATCGTGATCCTGGCCCGCCCGCAATCCACGAATAGCTGGTCTAACTCTTCCACGGAAGGTATCGATATCATGTTGTCGATGGATATATCGGGCAGTATGCTGGCGCAAGACCTGAAGCCGAACCGCCTGGAGGCGGCGAAGGACGTGGCCGCGTCGTTCATCAACGGCCGCCCGAACGATAACATCGGCCTGGTGGTCTTTTCCGCCGAGAGCTTCACGCAATGCCCGCTGACTACGGATCACACGGTCTTGCTGAACCTCTTCAAGGACATCCAGAGCGGTATGATACAAGACGGTACGGCTATCGGGTTGGGCTTGGCGAACGCCGTGAGCCGCATCAAGGACAGCCACGCCAAGTCGAAGGTGATCATCCTTCTGACCGATGGATCGAACAACGCCGGCGAGATCGCCCCGGTTACCGCCGCCGAGATCGCCAAGACGTTCGGCGTGCGTGTCTACACGATCGGCGTGGGGACGAAAGGCATGGCGCCGTATCCGTTCCAGACCGCCTTCGGCGTGCAGTACCAGAATATCCCGGTGGAGATAGACGAGGCTACCTTGAAGCAGATCGCCTCTACCACGGGCGGGCAGTATTTCCGTGCCACGGACAACGCCAGCCTGCAGGAGATCTACACCGAGATAGACCAGATGGAGAAGACCAAGATCAGCGTGCAGGAGTACAGCAAGAAGCAGGAGGAGTATAAGAACTGGGCCTTGCTGGTGTTCGCCCTGTTGCTGGTGGAGATCTTATTGAGAAATACATTGTTGAGAAATATACCATAAAGATAAAAGGCTTATGTTTCGATTTGCGCATCCGGACTTTTTATATTTGCTTTTCCTCCTTCCGGCGTTGGTGGCGTTCTACGTGTACGCCCTGATCGTGAAGAAGAGAGCGATAAAGAAATACGGTAACCCTACATTGCTGGCCGAGTTGATGCCCGAGGTATCACCCAAGCGCCAGCATCTGAAGTTTTGGCTGTTGTTCGGGGCCATAACGATGGTTATCTTTATTATAGCGGGACCTCAGTTTGGCTCGAAACTGGAGACGGTGAAGCGTCAGGGAGTAGAGATCATGGTGTGCCTGGACGTGTCCAACTCCATGTTGGCCGAGGACGTGTCGCCCAGCCGCCTGGACAAGGCCAAGCAGATGCTATCCCGGTTGACCGACGGTTTCACGAACGACAAGGTAGGTCTGATCGTGTTCGCCGGCGACGCTTTCACGCAGTTGCCCATCACGTCCGATTATATCTCCGCCAAGATGTTCCTTTCCTCCATCAACCCGTCGATGGTCTCTACGCAAGGTACGGCGATCGGTGCCGCCATCAACTTGGCCGCCCGCTCCTTCACCCCGGACGAGACGACCGATAAGGCGATCATCTTGATCACCGACGGCGAGAACCACGAGGACGACGCTATCGGTGCCGCCAAGGCCGCCGCCGAGAAGGGCATCCACGTGAACATCGTGGGAATGGGCGATCCGAAAGGTGCCCCGATCCCTATCGAGGGAAGTAATAACTACATGAAGGACAACGAGGGCAACGTGGTGATCACGAAGCTGAACGAGCAGATGGGGCAGGAGATCGCCGCCGCCGGAAACGGCATGTACGTGCGGGCCGATAACACCAACTCCGCCTTGAAGGCCCTCCAGAAGGAGATCGAGAAGATGAATAAGACGGAGCTGGACAGCAAGGTCTATTCCGAGTATGACGAGCAATTCCATATTTTCGCCTGGATAGCCCTCTTCCTCTTGATCGCCGATTTCCTGACGTTGGATCGTAAGAACCGTATATTCAGGAAAGTGAAATTATTCTCCTTGCTCCTTCTTCTCTGCGCCGGGACGGTCTCCGCCCAGAAAGCGGAGCGTAAGAACGTGCGCGAGGGAAATAAGCTCTACGAGAGCGAGAAATACACCGAGTCCGAGATCGCCTACCGCAAGAGCCTGGAGGTAAACCCCCGCTCCACGGAAGGAACGTATAACTTGGGCAACTCCTTGTATAAGCAAGGCAAGTTCCCCGAGGCCGCCGAGCAATATCAATTGATCGCCGGGCAAGGGGAGAAGATGGTGGCTACCCCCGAAGGGAAGGCCCGCCTCTCCGAGGTGTACCATAACATGGGAAATATCTTCATGAGCGGGAAGGATTACGGCAAGGCCGTGGAGGTGTATAAGCAATCCCTCCGCTTGAACCCGAAAGACGATGAGACCCGTTATAACCTGGCCTTGGCACAGAAGCTATTGGCGGATCAGCAAAGCCAGGACGAGAGCCAGGAACAGAATAAGGACAAGCAGGAGAACAAGGACCAGAAGGAAGACCAGCAAGAGCAGCAACAACAGCAGCCGCAGGACGACCAGAAGCAGGATAAGACCCAAGAGCAACAACAATCCAACGAGCAGATGAGCAAGGACAACGCCCAGCAGATGTTGGATGCCTTCCTGCAAGACGAGAAAGACACCCAAGAGAAGGTGAAGAAGGCGCAGATGCAGCAACAACAACGCCGGAAGACCGAGAAGGAGTGGTAAACTAGATAATTAACGAAAAAAATGAGATACATAATGAGGAAATTAATATGCTTGTTCATCTTGATGCTGACGGTAGGGGTGGCGATGAGGGCGGCAGACGTTACCTTCAAGGCCTCGGCACCCCAAGCGGTGGTTATGGGAGAGCAGTTTCGCCTGACTTTCACCGTCAATGCCGAGGGCAAGGACTTGAGAGTACAGGAGATGCCAGACTTTGACGTATTAATGGGCCCGTCCCAATCCACCTCCTATAGCAGTAGCTGGGTGAACGGGAAGAGCACCAGCGAGACTACCGTTACCTATACGTACGTCTTGATGCCGAAGAAGGAAGGTACATTTAATATCGCTCCGGCGACGCTCAAGGTGAGCGGCTCTAATTATTCATCGAATGGCTTGGTCATCAAGGTGCTTCCGGCTGATAAGAAGGGAAAGCAAGAGGCGGAGACGACGACGGCGAGCGGAGCGATCTCCAACGATCGGCTGTTCGTGAAGATGGACGTATCCAAGCGAAGCGTATTCGAGCAAGAAGGTTTCTTGGTGACGTTCAAGGTCTATTCCTTGGAGAACTTCGCGATTAGCGGCTTGAAGTATCCGGAGTTCGAGGGGTTCCTGGTGCAAGAGATCGAGCTTCCGCAAGAGAAGCAATTGACGCTGGAGAACTACAACGGGCGTAACTACCAATCCGCCGTGATGCGCCAGGTGATCTTATATCCGCAACGCTCCGGAAAGCTTACGATCGGTAGCGGCAAGTTCGACGCCGTGGTGAAGGTACGCATGCAGCAAGCGGGGGGTGGTAGCATCTTCGATAGCTTCTTCGATTCCTACCGAGACGTGAGCAAGGTGTTGACTACGCCTCCCGCCACGATCGACGTGAAAGCCTTGCCCTCCGGCAAGCCCGCTTCTTTCTCCGGTGCCGTGGGCACGTTCTCTATGGCGGCCGATATCAGCTCGGACAAGGTCAAGACAGACGAGGCCGTGACCATCAAGGTGAAGATCACGGGTAACGGAAACGTGAAGCTGGTGAAGAACCCGGAAGTGGTTTTCCCGAACGATTTCGATGCCTACGACCCGAAAGTAGAGATGGACATCAAGACCACGACCGCCGGTGTCAGCGGTAGCAAGACGATCGAATATATGGCGATACCCCGTTACGCGGGCGATTTCGAGATCCCGGCGATCGCTTTCTCCTATTTCGATATCAAGTCCGGTTCCTATAAGACCATCAAGTCCGAGCCCTATAAGTTGCATGTAGAGCAAGGCAAGGGCGGTGGCGGTTCTTCCCCGGTCGTATCGAACTTCAGTAATAAAGAGAGCGTGAAATACCTAGGCAAGGATATCCGTTACCTGAAGACGAAAGGCTTCTCCTTTATCGAGGGAGGGGATGGGATCTTCTTCGGTTCCTTCATGTATATCCTTTGCTACATCGTGCCGGCTATCTTGTTTATCGTATTCTTCTTTATTTACCGGAAGCAGGTGAAGGAGAACGCCGACATCGCCTTGGTTCGTACCAAGAAAGCGAACAAGATGGCGGTGAGACGCTTGAAGAACGCCGGTAAGCTGATGAAAGAGAACAAGAAGGAAGAGTTTTACGACGAGGTGCTTCGTGCCTTGTGGGGCTATTTGAGCGATAAGCTGAGCATCTCGCAATCCGACCTGACCAAGGATAACGTGGAGACAGAGTTGGCTAAATACGGGGTAGACGAATCCTTGACGAATGAGTTCCTGGATATCTTGAATACTTGTGAGTTCGCTCGTTACGCTCCGTCCCAAGCGTCAGACGCTATGGATAAGCTGTATGAGCTGACGGTAGACGCTATTGGCAAAATGGAGAATACAATTAAAAAGTAAGAAGATGAAGATGACTATAAATTTGAGAAAGGTATTGTTTTTCTTATTGGCTCTGTGTCTGATAGGATCCGCTTACGCGCAAGATACCGCCTTGAAGGAGGCCGAGGTAGCTTACACGAAAGAGGACTACGCGAAGGCGATCGAGCTCTACGAGGGAATCTTGAAGAGCAATGGCGAGTCCGCCGCTGTCTATTATAATCTGGGCAGTGCCTATTATAAGGCGGGCAAGATCGCTCCGGCTATCTTGAACTACGAACGTTGCCTTCTGCTGGATCCGGGTGATAGCGATGCCCGCTTCAATTTACAGATGGCTCGTCAGAAGACCATCGATAAGATCGAGCCGGTTGGCGATTTCTTCTTGGTCAAATGGTTTAAGAGCGTGGAGAACCTGGGTTCGGCGGACTCTTGGGCGAAGACGGGTATCGTGTGCTTCCTGTTGCTTATCGGTTGCTTGATCTTGTTCTTCTTCTCCCGCTGGGTGCGCTTGAAGAAGATAGGTTTCTATTTGGCCATCTTATTCCTTATCATGGTTGTTTTCGCCAATATATTCGCCAGCGACCAGAAGGATGAGATGATAAACCGTAAACACGCTATCGTGTTCGCCCCTACCGTTACGGTGAAAAGCTCGCCCGACGCTAGCGGTACGGATCTTTTCGTATTGCACGAGGGAACGAACGTGACCGTGAAGAGTACGCTCGGCGAATGGAGCGAGATCGAGCTTGAGGACGGCAACGTCGGATGGATGCCGAGTAAGGACATAGAAAAAATCTGATACATGCTAGAGAAATTATTGGTTTGGGAACGTGACGCGTTCTTTATGCTCAACGGTAGCGACTCCACCTTTTTAGATCACTTTATGTGGATCTATTCAGGCAAGGCGGTTTGGCTACCGTTAGCCTTGTTTATATTGGTGGTGTTATGCTATAAGAAGAACTGGAAGGAGTGGTTGCTAATCTTATTGGCCATTGTCTTGACGATCACGCTATGCGACCAGTTCGCCTCGCATGTCTGTAAGCCTATCTTCACCCGTTTTCGCCCCACTCATCACCCGGATTTCATGGATCAGGTAAGGGTGGTGTTCGGCTATCGGGGCGGTATGTACGGATTTATCTCCAGCCATGCGGCGAACGCTTTCGGTTTCGCCACCTTGATGGCGTTGATCTTCCGGGATAAGCTGTTCGGATGGACTATTTTCTTCTGGGCCGTCCTGACCTCCTATACGCGTATCTATCTGGGCGTGCATTTTATCACGGATATTATTCCGGGGGCTTTATCCGGTTTGCTATTCGGATACCTCGTGTACCTGCTATACATTTATATACGGCCTAAATTGATTCTGGCGGATTCTTCGGTACGTCCGGAGGCTATTTACTCGGATACCCGGAAACGTTCGGTCACCTGCGCGATTTGGCTGACCATCCTTTTGATAGCGCTACTTAACGAGCCGTTGGTATCGTGCTTAAGATAAGAGAGTTTGGGGCAGTATGTCGTAAAGCATATTTATTCCCCGCTTATTTTCTCAATAATAATTTGTTTCAATAATATTAAATGTCTAAGTTAGTGCCATAATATTAAACAAAAGTATTAACCTTCAAAATAAGGATGCCATGACAAAGACGATTACATTTAACGAGCTGAGAAGAATTAAAGATTCGTTACCCGATGGAAGTGTACAACGCATCGCCGATGAGTTAGGATTAAAGGGTGAGACCGTTCGTAACTATTTCGGTGGACATAATTTTCAAGACGGACGGAGCTGTGGTTTCCACATCGAGCCCGGTCCGGACGGAGGGTTGGTCGTTTTAGATGATACGACTATTTTTGAGCGTGCTTTGCAGATACTGGCCGAGGGTCAGGATGCCGAAGCACAAAAAGCGTAAGAGAAACACATTCGTATAAAAAATCCCATAGCTAAATGAAAGAATGCTTTGGGATTTTTTTTATTCAACAATTCAGAAATCTCGATTGTTTCATCTATAAAAATGTATTGAGTATGGAAGATAAATTAGTGACATTGGCTATCCACACGTTCGAGAAAGCCCAGATTCTCAAGACAATCCTCGAGACAGAGGGCATAGAGGTTTATATACATAATGTAAACCAGATCCAGCCCGTCGTTTCGGCAGGGGTGCGTGTGCGTATTAAGGAGAGTGATTTACCGCATGCTTTACGCATTATTGAAGATAATAAATGGTTTGAGGAACCGAAGGAAGAAGAGGCGGAGGTTAATGCGGTCAAGAAAGTCCTGATCCCGATTGATTTCTCGGATTATTCGGCGAAGGCTTGTGAGTTGGGAATTAATTACGCTCATACGGTAGGCGCGGAGGTGATGATCATGCACGCCTATTTCAGTCCTTATTTCCCCTCCGCTATCCCGATGGGAGATACATTGGCTTACCAAGTGAACGAGGAGGAATCCGTACAGCACATCTTACAGCGTGTCCGTATCGATATGGAGAATATTTGTACGCATATCAACCGTAAGATGTCCTCTGGCGAGCTGCCCAAGGTGAAGTATGATTATATATTGCGCGAGGGCTTGCCGGAAGAGGAGATCGTAGCGTATAGCAAGGAGTATCGCCCTACATTGATCGTGATGGGGACAAGGGGGAAGAGCCAGAAAGATATGGATCTGATCGGTAGCGTGACCGGAGAGGTGATCGAGGTGAACCGGATCCCTGTATTGGCGATACCGGAGAATGTCCCTTTCTCTGATTTGCGAGACGCTAAGAATATCGCTTTCGCTACCTCTTTTAACCAGAGGGATTTGGTTGCTTTTGACGAGTTCATGGAAATCATCAAAGGCTTCGATTTTAATATTCATCTATTCAATATCTCTACCAGTAAGGATGAATGGAATGAGATCCGTTTGACGGGTGTTCGTGAATATTTCAAGAAACAATATCCCAATATCCCTATTTCCCATACGGTCCTGGCTGATGGTGACTTGCTGTTAGCCATCGAGAAATTCGTCCGTGATAAACAGATTGATATTATAGCCTTAAGTACTTATCGCCGTAATATCCTAGCCCGAATGTTCAATCCCTCAATCGCTAGAAAGATGTTATTCCACACCGATACGCCGTTATTGGTCATCGATAGCAAGAAGTAGCGGGGTTAAGTGATAATAAGGAGGATGAAAACCAGATTGTTAGGTTTCACCCTCCTTTGCCGTATCTATGTGTGGATGACTTTGGATGGAACGCACATCTCCCTCCTTCACCACAAGACAAATGTCGACCATAGGTGAAAGTACACAAGTTTTATCGGACAGCAATATATGAAAAACAAAATTCTTGATGAAAATCTCGGGAAGTTGCCAGTCTTTTAGTTTAGATTTGCTAATTTTGTCGTAAATTGTAAATTTAAGATATGGTTATTCTACAGGGGTTGGAAATTGCTTTATTTACCTTGTTTTCTATCAAGGTCTTATATCTATTTGTTTTTAGTGTCGCTTCCCGTTTCCGTGTAGCGAAAGAGGAAGAGCGTCGTGAACACGCTATGCGCAGGATCGTGATCTTGATACCGGCCTATAAGGAAGATAAAGTTATCAAGGAGTGTGTCGAGTCTTGCTTATGCCAAGATTATCCCTCCACCCATTATGATACGGTGGTAATTTCCGATAAGATGAGTGATGATACGAACCAGACTTTATCATCGTTGCCTATTAAATTAGAGATCGTTCATTTTGAGAATAGCACCAAGGCTAAAGCGTTGAATCTGGCCATGAGTCATTTGGAAGGTTATGATATCGCCCTGATTTTGGATGCGGATAATACGATAGGACCAGATTTCTTGCGAAAGATAAATCAAGCGGCTTTTACGGAGACGACCGTGGCTTACCAAGCGCACCGTACGGCGAAGAATTTGAATACGAATTTAGCTTATCTAGATGCTGTAAGTGAAGAGATTAATAATAGTATTTTCCGGCAAGGGCATGTGAACCTCGGATTTTCCTCGGCCTTGATCGGATCGGGTATGGCCTTTCAATATGATTTTATAAAGAATGAGTTGGCCGGCATTCATGCGGTAGGAGGGTTCGATCGTGCCTTAGAGCTTACCCTGTTCAATGATAACAAACGGATCGGTTATTTATCGGATGCATATGTTTGGGATGAGAAGATCCAGAATCAGAAAGATTTCGCCAGCCAACGTAGGCGTTGGCTATCTGCTCAATTCCATTATTTAGGTGAGTTTCTCGGTGAGCTCCCTTCCGCCATAAAAGCGGGTAAATGGGATTTTTGTGATAAGATGTTCCAGCAAATGAGCCTTCCGAGGGTACTGATAGTGGGGATCATATTTATTATGTCGGTCATGTTGTCATTTATATGCTGGCCAATCTCGATTAAATGGTGGATATTGCTTGGTCTCTTATCATTGTCTTTATCGTTGGCTATACCCAAGGAATTGTTTACGAGAAGATTTTGTGAGGCTTTGATCTCATTGCCCGGGTCATTTTGGGAAATGTTCTTGAATCTTTTCCGGCTAAAGGGGGCTAACAAGAAATTCATACATACGGAACATGGGGTAAAACAATAAAATTAGGTGCGATTATGTTTATCGGTAAATGGGATGTTGAGAGAAAGGACGATTTCCTTTATGAGGGTTCCTGTCAGATTCACAAGATCGATGGGATATCCGTTTGGTTCTTTGGGGTGCTTTATAATAAAAAGGCATTAGGTTATGATCCTGCCGCTAATGAGGCCGAAATAATCATTGAAATTTATCGGGAAAAGGGTTACGCTGGCTTCGCCTGGTTAGACGGCTCATTTACTTGCTTGCTGAGAACTCCGGATTCGGCGATGATATTCAGGGATCATCATGGCACATCCTATCAGGTTTACTATACGAATCACTGTTTTTCCTCTTCGCTTATACGTTTAAAAGACATCGACGGATTTACGGCGGTTCCTAATTATAAGGCCTTGAGCTCATTCCTTTCCATAGGCTATATAGAGACCCCTATGTGTGCGTTGGAAGGGGTCTGTAAGCTGGGCGCGGGAGAGATCCTGTTATGGAAGGATGGGCATTTGAGAAGTATGTCCTTATTCCCTTCCTACACCATGGCTCCGGCCACTCCTCGAAAAAGCCTGGAAGAATATGCGGAAGAATATGCCGGGCTGCATTCCGCGGCTATTCAAAGACGTATCGGGGCGAGTACCAATGTCGGTATTTTATTGAGCGGGGGATATGATTCCGGGTGTAACTTAGCGGCCTTGCGGAAAATCTATAATGGTGATATCCATTCCTATTCCATCGGGTTCAAGGGCGATAACTGGACAGAGTTGCCTCTAGCACGTTGTATGTCCGATACATTCCATACGATCCATGCGGAATACGAGATAGATGGAAGTGAGATCTCCTCTTTGCCGGACATCGTGGATTTTCTAGGCGACCCATTTGTTGAAGGGGGCCTAATGGTTAATTACTCGGTCATGCGTTTGATCGGGCAAGCCAAGCCGGATATCTTGTTGGGAGGCGATGGCAGTGATCAATATTTCGGGACTTCCGGCAGGGAGGTCGCGCTGCATTATCTAGCGTCCCGTATCGGGATGAAGCCATTCATGCGCTTATTCTACGGGTTCTTGAACCAACCCGGTTTTGATAAGGATAATTCCTTTTATAGGCTTCGTTTTCATCTGGATAAAATCTTGCATATATTGCAAGGTGATTTATTCGGCTTTCCTTCTTTTGGGTTAAAGGATTTGATTCTCGACCAAGCGTTCTTGCCGGAACCTAACAGGCTCCGTCCCGATACGCGAAGCTTTGAGGCCCTTTACACGCAACATACCTATAAGAGTGACGTGGAGAAAATAATTAATCAAGTCATTTTATTTAAGGCCTCCAAGATGGCCGATATGTTTGGTAACAACTTGGCTTTCCCGTATATGGATCTTGATTTGTATCGTTTCTTGTCGGAATTGCCTGTTTGCTATAAGTGCAAGGGCGACAGTGTCGTCGGGATCGCCAGAGGCCACGCCACGGCGAAATATCTGTTGAAGTATCATTATAAGCCACTGCTTCCGGGAGCGATCACCTCGAAGAAAAAGCAAGGCGGTTTCGCCCCGATGCCTCTCTTTTTCAAGGACGACAGGCAGAGGGCTCGTATAGCGGACTTTATTCTTAGCTCCTCTGTTGTGGGCGGCTATTTAAAGAAAGAGGCCGTGGAGCGTTTCGTGAGAAGATATGACTTGGAGGCTCACGACGAGGGCAACTGGTTCTGGTATAGACAAAATAGGGCGATACAATATTTCAATTTGCTGACACTGGCTATCTGGTGGGAGCGATTTATAGGAGATAAGGATTCTTCAAGCTTATACTATTAAAATAATATGTCGATCAAGCAACAAGTTACTAAAAGTGTTTTCTGGAGCGCGGTAGAACGGTTCTCCGTACAGGGAGTCCAATTTATATTGAGCATAATAATCGCTCGCTTGTTATTACCTACCGATTATGGCTTGATCGCTATGCTAAGTATATTCATGGCGGTAGCCCAGACCTTTATCGATAGCGGTTTCGCGAATGCCTTGATCCAGAAAAAGAATAGGACAGATGTCGATTATAGTACCGTGTTCTATTTTAATATTGTCGTTTCCGTCTTGATCTATCTGATATTATACCTGTCTTCTCCCTGGATCGCCCGGTTTTATGAGGAAGATCAGCTAGTGTCGATCGCTAGGGTCGTCGGGCTTACGCTTATTATCAACTCTTTTGGGATCGTCCAACAGGCCAAGCTGACGATATCCTTGGATTTCAAGCGTCAGGCCATGGCCTCTTTGTCCGCCGTGATCTTAAGCGGCGGCGTAGGTGTCTGGCTGGCTTATTCCGGTTATGGGGCATGGGCGTTGGTCTATCAGTCCTTGTTGAATAATTTCTTGCGTGTCGTCCTTGTTTGGTTTTTCTCCGGATGGATGCCCGGCAAGAGCTTCTCCTTGGAGTCGTTTCGCACGTTATTCTCGTTTGGCTCGAAGTTGTTGCTGTCCTCGTTGATGCATACTTTATACACGAATCTATATACGTTGGTGATCGGGAAAAAATTCTCGGCGGCTGAGCTGGGATATTATAACCGTGCTTTTACGTTGGCCCAATTCCCATCGACGAACCTAACGAATGTGATCGTGCGTGCGGTGTACCCGATACAATGTCGTTTGCAGGACGACGAGGAAGCACTGAATAATATGTTTCTAAGGTATATGCGCATGGCGTGTTATCTGGTCTTCCCGGTAATGATCACACTTTGCGCCTTGGCGGAGCCTTTGATCCGTTTGTTGCTGACAGATAAATGGCTGGGGGCCGTACCTTTGCTACAGATACTTTGTGTGGCGTATATGTGGGATCCAGTGATGAAGATAAACCATAATATGTTGAATGTTAAAGGACGCTCGGATTATTTCCTGTATGCGGAGATATTGAAGAAGATCATGGCTTTTTTGATCCTTTTCGTTACGATTCCGTTTGGGGTGAAAGTAATGTGTACTGGGCTTATCTTGTATTCCATGGTAGATATAACAATCATAACATTTTATGTCCGTAAGCTTACAGGCTTGGGCTTAGGTATACAGGTTCGTGCGTTGATACCCATCGTATTTCTTTCGTTCTCCATGGGAGGGGGCGTTTATGCGATGACGTGGCTGGGCTTATCCCCGTTCGTGCACTTGGTGGTAGGCTCATTTGCCGGGATCGTTTACTATATTCTTTTTTCTTACCTTTTTCGTTACCGGGAATTTGACTTTTTATTATCGTTAATAAGGAGAAAAAAGCAGGTGTGATCTCCGTAAACTCCTTATGCCTCGGATATTTATGATACTTATATCCCTGACGTGAGGAATTTCAGTATCTTGCTCTTGTTTGCGATTCGTTGGAGAATGACAGGGATGAATATAGCCACGGAGGTGG
>JAQVCX010000052.1 GCA_028689545.1 Parabacteroides sp. | reverse complement strand
ACTATGTCAAAATTATCAATAAGGATATCGGGGAGGATATCTCGTAGTATGTTATCTGATGTCATGAGGCAAAGATAAATATTTTATTAGGAATATGAAAACAACCCGATTTATCCGCAGACCCGATTTATCCGCAGACCCCCACTTGTATCTATAGCTCGATAACCATCGGGAGAGAGACAAAAAAAAGGACACCCTTACCAGATGTCCTTTTTATTTGTATGGGGTGAAAGATGGGGCTCGAACCCACGACCCTCGGAACCACAATCCGATGCTCTAACCAACTGAGCTACTCTCACCATATAAAAAACCTTTCCTTCTTCACAGATGCCTAGGCTTATAAGACCTTGTCTTATTCATACAAGACCTTTATCTAAAAAAACTACAATGGGTGAAAGATGGGGCTCGAACCCACGACCCTCGGAACCACAATCCGATGCTCTAACCAACTGAGCTACTCTCACCATGTCCGCCTTTCAAGGGATCTCCCCTTTAAGACGGCGCAAAGATATGTATAAATTCTGATTACACAAACCTTTCGCGAAGTTTTTTTATCTATCCACTTACTTATAGATCGCTTTCTTTCCCGCCAACAAGGTGTTACGCATCAAAGAAATAATTGTCATAGGCCCAACGCCACCCGGTACCGGAGTGATATAGGAACATTTAGGAGCGACCTCGTTAAACAAGACATCTCCCGTCAACTTAAATCCGCTCTTGGTTACACTGCTTGGCATACGGGTTGTTCCCACGTCTACGATCACGGCGCCTTCCTTCACCATATCCCCTTTCAAGAATTCAGGGACACCCAAAGCCACGATAATAATATCGGCAGCCAGGCACATCTCCTTCAAGTTCTTCGAACGGCTATGGCATACGGTCACCGTACAATCGCCCGGATAGGCTTTCTGCATCATCAAGGTAGCCATCGGCTTACCTACAATATTGCTACGTCCCAACACCACGCAATGCTTTCCTTGCGTCTCGATATGATAACGCTTCAATAATTCCAAGATACCGGCAGGCGTAGCCGATACGAAACAAGGTAGACCGATAGACATGCGTCCCACGTTAATCGGATGGAAACCATCCACGTCTTTACGATAATCGATCGCCTCGATCACCTTCTGCTCGGATATATGTTTCGGAAGCGGAAGCTGTACGATAAAGCCATCCACGTCCGGATCATTATTCAACTCATCGACCTTACGAAGCAATTCATCCTCCGTAACATCCTCCTCGAAACTAATTAAGGTAGACTTAAAACCGATCTCCAGGCAAGTCTTCACTTTACTAGCCACATACGTCTCGCTACCACCGTCGTGACCCACCAAAATAGCGGCCAAGTGAGGGATCTTCCCCCCGGCGGCCTTGATCTGGGCTACCTCCTCGGCCATCTCCTTCTTCATCTGGGCGGAAACGGCCTTACCATCCAGTAATTGATAATGTTGTTCTTCCATATTGATTGTCTACTGTTTATTTAACGTTTGAATGAGGGCTTCATCGAAGGTAATTTCATCTTACCCGACTTAGCGGAAGTAAGCATACGCATCATCTTACGAGTCTCGTCGAACTGCTTGATCAGCTTGTTCACCTCCTGGATCGTCGTGCCGCTACCTTTAGCGATACGCTGGCGGCGCGACCCGTTCAAGATAGCGGGATTGCTACGCTCATCCGGGGTCATGGAATAGATAATCGCCTCGATGCTCTTGAACGCGTTATCATCGATATCCACGTCTTTCAATGCCTTTCCTACGCCCGGGATCATGGATGCCAGCTCTTTCAAGTTACCCATCTTCTTGATCTGTTGGATCTGGGAAATGAAATCATTGAAGTCGAACTGGTTCTTGGCGATCTTTTTCTGCAAACGTTTCGCTTCGTCTTCGTCATATTGCTCTTGGGCGCGTTCCACCAAAGATACGATATCACCCATGCCCAAGATTCGATCCGCCATACGCTCAGGGTGGAAGATATCCAACGCATCCATCTTCTCGCCCGTACCGACAAACTTAATCGGCTTATCTACAACCGTACGGATTGACAAAGCGGCACCACCACGGGTATCACCATCCAACTTCGTAAGCACGACACCGTCGAAGTTCAGTCGCTCATTAAATTCCCTCGCGGTATTCACGGCATCCTGGCCCGTCATGGCATCTACCACGAACAAGGTCTCATCCGGCCGGATAGCGCTCTTGATAGCGGCGATCTCGTTCATCATCTGCTCGTCGATAGCCAAACGGCCGGCGGTATCCACGATCACGACATCATTGCCTTTCGCCCGTGCCTCACGGATAGCGTTCATGGCGATCTCCACCGGGTTCTTATTCTCCAATTCCATGTACACGGGAACACCTACCTGCTCTCCGACTACACGCAACTGCTCGATAGCCGCCGGACGATACACGTCGCAAGCCGCCAATAACGGTTTCTTATTTTTCTTGGTCTTTAATAAAGACGCTAGTTTACCAGTGAAAGTAGTCTTACCCGAACCTTGCAAGCCGGACATCAATATAATGGCGGGATTTCCCTGCAAATTCACGTCTATAGCCGTGCCGCCCATCAAGCTAGCCAGCTCATCGTGAACGATCTTAACCATCAATTGGCTCGGCTTAACCGACGTAAGCACATTCTGCCCTAATGCCTTCTCTTTTACCGTATCGGTAAAACTCTTGGCAACCTTATAGTTTACATCGGCATCCAACAACGCTTTACGCACATCCTTCAAGGTCTCGGCCACATTGATCTCGGTAATCTTGCCTTCGCCCTTCAACAGTTTAAACGATCTGTCTAACCTTTCGCTTAAGTTCTCAAACATAATTCGTATGTGTATTTATATTATTTTCTACTGGATTAAGGGGCAAAGGTACGAAAAAGAGATGAGTATGCGATAAAAGCGATCTCGAAATTCTTCACTTCTCACCGTTTTAGTATGCGGACCGAATTAAGAACCGCCAGCAAAGATACGCCTACATCCGCAAAAACAGCTTCCCAAAGCGTGGCAAGACCGAAGGCTCCCGCTACCAAGACAACAACCTTCACACCAATAGATCCCACGATATTCTGACGGACGATACTCCGGGTGGCACGTCCGATAGAGATAGCTTCCGACACCTTGGAGGGCTGGTCCGTCTGGATAACCACGTCCGCGCTCTCGATGGCCGCATCCGATCCTAACCCACCCATCGCGATACCTACATCGCTTAAAGCCAGTACCGGCGTATCGTTCATCCCATCGCCCACAAAGGCGACCGACTTATCCGGATCCGCCGTTAATCGCTCTATATAAGCGGCTTTATCCTCCGGCAGCAAATTACCATACGCTTTAGCTATACCCAGGCGTTGAACGAATTGATTCACAATCTCTTGCTTATCCCCTGATAACAAGCGAATATCTTTTACATCCAGCTCCTTTAGCCGACGAATCGCCTCTACGGCATCCTCCTTCAAGGTATCCGAAAGGAGAAGATGCCCCGCATATTTCCCGTCGATCGCGCAAACCACCACGGTAGATACGCTATCGGATAATTCCTTCGGGACGGAGACACCACGCGCTGTCAATAAGCGGATATTACCGACAAGCACCTGCCGGCCGTTCACGATGGCCTCGACACCATGCCCTGCCAGCTCCCGCATATCAGTGATCTCCACAGGCACGTTCTCTTGTTTTTCCGCATAACGAACTACAGCCTGCGCTATCGGATGGGTACTTTTTCGCTCTACAGCTAATAGAATACTCAAAAGATCAAGGACAGGAATGCCCGGGCTTTCCACCGTCGTGACCTCAAAACGCCCGGTAGTCAATGTACCGGTCTTATCGAACGCCACCGTATTCACCCGTGTGATCGCATCTAAATAATTACCGCCCTTAAATAAGATCCCGGCACGAGAAGCGGCACCTATACCACCGAAATACCCAAGCGGAACACTTATAACCAAGGCACAAGGACAAGAAATAACCAAGAAAACCAATCCCCTATACAACCAATCCGAGAAAACATACGAAAAAGAAGGCGTTACCATCCCTACCAAGGCAGGAACCGATACGATGAGAAACGACAGAAGAATTACGATCGGGGTATAAATCCGTGCGAAACGCCGGATAAACAATTCCGCCGGAGCTTTCCGCTCCGAGGCATCTTTCACCAAAGCCAAGATACGGGCCAAGGCACTTTGCTCGTACGGCCGATTCACTTGTATACGCACCGCCCGACCCTGTACGATCATTCCGGCAAGCACCTCCTCACCCTCACGGATAGAACGAGGCATACTCTCCCCGGTTAATGCCGAGGTATCGAACTGTACCTCGGCGGCTTCCAACAAAACGCCATCCAACGGTACCCGTCCGCCGGGCTTCACCTCGATTCGCTCGCCCACTTTCACATCTTTCGGAGATACATTCAGATATGCGCCCGCACGCCATACATCCGTTCGTTCCGGCCGGACATCCAATAACTCACCGATATTCTTCGAAGCTTTATTCACGGCTAGAAGTTGCAACCTCTCTCCTACCGTATAGAAAAGCATCACGGCTACGGCCTCGGGATATTCCCCAATACAAAACGCCCCGATCGACGCGATCGCCATTAACGAGAACTCACTAAAAAAGTCTTTCCGCAAAGCCGCTTCCCAAACCTCTCGCATAACAGGAAGTCCTACCGGCATAAAAGCGGCCAGAAACCAAACGACCTCTATCCAAGACTCAGCAAACCAACTTATACCCGAGTACTTCCCGATAAGTCCTATCACCAATAAAATGAAAGAAACCGCCGGCATCCATAAACCGGAACTTCCGTGCGAATGGCAATGTCCGCATCCACATGCTGTACTCATAATCTTATCTGTTTTAATTATTTACTCCTTGATTACGGCACAAAGGTAAGAGAAGGGAATTGCAACTTGATTGCAAATTATCAGGGTTTCAGGGAACGTCGCTTATTGCACAATGGGCAAACACCCTTCACCGTATAATTAATGGTATCCATTATATATCCTTCCGGCAATTGGGCGACCGGGATCTTGATATTATTCAAGCAAGAGGTTTTACGACACACCTCGCAGAAAAAATGAATATGCCTATCGCCCACAGGGCATGTCTCCGAACGGCTTTGGCATATCTCATATTTTATAGAACCACTACCGTCCTCGAAAGAATGGATCGCGTGATGTTCCAACAACAAGGCCAATGAACGGGAAATGGTCGATTTATCCAACGTCTCCAACTCCGCCTCTAATTCGAACAGGGAGGCCGGGCTGGTTCGCTCCGATAATTCTTGCAAGACAAGAATCCGTGCGGCAGTAGGCCGTACCCCTTTTTCTACCAACATATCTTCACATTGCTTCGTGGACATAAGTTTCCTTTCTTCGTTTATTACAATACAAAAATACGAATAAATCCTTATATTCTCTTATTTTGCCAAGAGGCTTTCTTTAAATAGATTACACTAGCGACGAGCAATCCGGTATAATAAATAGCCTCCGTCAAGAAGCATACGGCTACCGGCAAACGCAAGCGCATCCCCACGACATATACAAAAATCACATACAGAATCAATACCGACGCTTCCATAAAAAGAGCCGAACGCGTATTGCCCGTACCCGACACGCCATTGAACGCAACATTGGCGACCGATCCGATCAATAAAGAACCAACAATCACGTAGACGGATGGAACCGAGGCCGCCACCAATGAAGCATCATTCGTATAAACAGACACGACCCATCCCGGCATCAAACTGACAATAACGGCAAACACGACCATTATACCCAACGATAACTTACATATCTTCGAGATAGTCGGTATAACTTGAGCAATGGCTCCCGCTCCAAGACTGTTACTCACAAACGTGTTTGCCGCGGTAGCCAAGGAATTGACGGGAATCAACATCACGACGTAAATACTACGTACGATATTCGCTACCGCCAACTCCCGTTGCCCCAAATGCTCCACCGCGATAAAAAACATAAACCAGGTAGAGATAGACAAGAAATATTGCAGCATCGTGAACACGGAAATATCCAGCACCCGTTTCAACAAGCCTAAATCGAAAGAACGAATCTGGTTAAGCGCATATTTACGTATATCTACGGTAAGTCTCGTATAAACCATGAAAAAGAGAATCGATACCGCCTCGGCTATGACGGAAGCGATAGCCGCCCCTTTAATACCCATCTCCGGGAATCCGGCATGTCCGAAAATCAAAAGATAATCCAGTAAAACATTTGTTAGCGCCATCAAGACCGCATTCAATGTCAACACCTTTGTACGGGTAATGCCAATAAAAAGAGCCCGGAACATCACGCTCACGAAAGAGAAGAAGAAACCAAACACACGCCAATCTAAAAAGTCCTCCGTAGCATTCAATATAGCGTCTGAAGAAATCAATACGCGCATCACATCTCCCGCGAAAAAACGAGAAAACAAGAACAATATAGCAGCCAGCGACAATAGGAAGAAGACGCCTTGTATCATGACAGGCCCTATCTGGTCATAACGCTTCTCTCCATTTCTACGGCCGATCACGATTTGAGATCCCGTACTGAAACCGAAAGCGATCGTAAAAGCGCAGATATAGTAAAGCCCTCCCATAGCGGAAGCCCCCAACTCGACTTCACCCACCCTACCTAGAAAAGCCGTATCAGTCACGTTTATCACGTTTTGCGCCAACAAGCTCAAAAAGATCGGGTAGCTGACTTTCCATATTTTCCTATTCGTGTACATAACTAGCTGATTACCTAAATTAATGAAGATAAAAAAAGCCCGCCACATCCCGACGAGCTTTTCTTATGATTAGAGATCTCTACAAAGTCTAATGCCTGATACTATATCAACTTATTTGTCGCCGTATCGGGAAATACCACGGAGGGCTTGAATGCTTTCGCCTCCTCGAAATCCATCATGGCATACGACATAACGATAATAACATCTCCAGGTTGAGCCTTACGGGCGGCCGCTCCATTCAAGCAAACCACTCCCGAGCCACGTTCTCCCTTGATAATATACGTCTCAAAACGTTCTCCGTTATTATTATTCACGATCGAGACCTTCTCGTTCGCGATCAAATTAGCGGCATCCAACAAATCCTCGTCGATAGTGATACTACCGATATAGTTTAAGTTAGCTTCCGTTACCGTTACCCGGTGAATTTTTGACTTTACTACCTCTATGAACATTCTCTATTTTATTTATGATTTATGATTTATGATTTTCAAGTAGATATACCCATAAATCATAAATCTGAAATCAGTATTTGATATTGTCGATCAAACGTACCTCTCCGCAATATACAGTAATACACCCTACCGGATAATCGGTATCCGACCAGTTCTTGATAGACTTTAACGTATTGCCATCTACGATCTCATAGTACTCAACTTCCATGACAGGATCGCTATTGATCGTATTCACAACATAGTCAATCACTTCTTGTACGCTTTTTTCGGGCACAAAGGTACTACTTTCTTTTAACGTACGAGCAATTAACGGAGCTTTTTGACGATGTTCCGGTGTCAAACGGGTATTCCGGCTACTCAAGGCCAAGCCATCGCCCTCACGAACGATCGGACAAGCATTGACTGTAACAGGGATATTCAATTGTCTCACCATCGCCCGGATCACAGCGATCTGCTGGAAATCCTTTTCCCCGAAATAAGCGTTATCCGGCTCCACGATATAGAACAATTTACTTACCACCTGCGCTACGCCGTTAAAATGTCCCGGACGCTTAGCGCCTTCCATCACCTCGGATACCGTTCCCAAATCAAACGTGCGGGTATCTGGTTCCGGGTACATCTCCTCTACGGAGGGAGCGAATACATAATCACAACCGGCAGATTCTAATAACGCGCAATCAGCCTCTAACGTACGGGGATACGTCGCCAAGTCATGTTTGTCATTAAATTGGGTTGGATTTACAAAGACACTAACTACACTTACATCATTGTCTTTCACGCAATGGTGCACCAAGCTAAGATGTCCATTATGCAGTGCTCCCATGGTAGGAACAAAGCCAATTTTCTTATTATCTCGCTTTGCTTCAGCAAGATAATCCCTCAAATCTTTAATACTATTTACTATTTTCATCAGATAGATGCTTAATTGACGGTGCAAAGCAACTAAATAATTACCGTAAATAAAAGATTTTTCGTATCTTTGTGCCGTCTTTATAAAACTAGTTTACAGAATGGATGCAAAAAAAATCTTGTTTATAGCCCAAGAAATCACTCCCTACCTTCCCGAATCAGAGATCGCGACAATATGTAGAAATTTGCCGCAAGGAATTCAGGAGCGTGGTCGCGAAATCAGGACATTCATGCCCAAATTCGGAAATATCAACGAGCGTCGCAATCAGCTGCACGAGGTTATTCGTCTATCAGGTATGAATCTTATTATTGACGACACGGACCATCCTCTAATCATTAAGGTAGCATCCATTCAATCGGCCCGGATGCAGGTGTACTTTATTGACAACGAGGATTTCTTTCAACGGAAATTCACGGTCAGCGACGAGAATGGAAATGAGTATGAAGATAACGACGATCGTTCGATCTTCTACGTACGCGGAGTATTGGAAACCGTAAAAAAACTGCGTTGGATTCCCGACGTAATTCACTGTCATGGCTGGATATCAGCGTTAACAGCTCTTTACATTAAGAGAATGTATGCCGATGATCCGTGCCTGCGTAACGCGAAAATCGTTTATTCGATCTATAACGATGACTTCAAGAGCCCGCTACACAAAGATTTCGCGACAAAACTGAAGGCGGACGGAGCCAAAGACGCTGACTTGAAGTTAATCAAGACAGATACGAGTTTTGTGGGCCTAACTAAATTAGCGATTGATTTCGCTGACGGTGTAATCCAAGGTAGCGAGACGATCAATCAAGAAGTCCTTGATTATATCTCGGCTAAGAAAGATACACCTTTCCTTCCCTATCAGTCACCGGAAACTTATATGGATGAATTCAATAAGTTCTACGACACGGTATTGGATTCTAACACGAAATAATAAATGTTGTAATGAAAATCAAGCTTTTAATACTTGGACTCGGCCTTGGTGCTAGCATTTTGGCCGGGTGTAATGATGATTTTAGTTCGATAGGAACAAGTATTCAGCCAGGCGACGATACAATTGCGGTATATACGGACACGTTCCGGATACAAGCCACTACGGTGCAATTAGATTCTATTTACGCAAGGTCTACTAGCGCCCAACTGGGGGAACTCTACGATCCACTGTATGGTAATCTTGTATCGGATTATATGTGCCAATTCTATTGTCCGAGTGATTTTCAATTTGCGCATACACCTTATGAGGGAAAAATAGATTCGGTGGAATTCAGTATATATTATAATGGTTCCAATATAAACGGCGTATGGGTAGGAGACTCTTTAGCACCTATGCGTGCGGAGATCTTTAAAATCACAAGTCCGTTACAAAAGAATTTTTATACAAATATTGACCCTAAGCAATATAGCAATATGCAAGAGTCAATGGGAGCTCAGGCTTATACGGCTTATAATACAAATATATCGGATTCCCTTAGGAACTCAGGCAATTACAGTCCTCATATAAGTATTAAAATGCCTACTGATTTCGGCCAGAAATTTTATGATGAGACGATTAAGAATCCGGGTACATTCAAGAATCAAGAAACCTTTAATGAGTTTTTCCCGGGGCTTTATGTAACAACCACCTTCGGTAGTGGTAATATATTGTCGGTGGCTAGCTCTGTCCTTAAAATATATTATAATCACGCAGTTAAAAGTACCGCGGGAAAAGACTCTTTAATAACCACGTGGGAAGCTTTCTCCGTAACGAAAGAGGTTATTCAGCTAAACCGTTTCAAAAACACGGATATGAGTCAATTGCTTCAGCCGAACGATAGCTATGCGTTCTTTAAGACTCCAGCCGGCGTTTGTACACGTATCGTTCTTCCAACAAAGGAAATTACTGAAGTCATGGAGAAACGGATCGTGAATAATTTACCATTGGAGCTAAAAGCGATGCCGCAAGAAGATTGGCGATATGCATTGACTCCTCCTCCTTATTTATTGATCTTGCCAGAGGATTCGGTAAAAAGTTTCTTTGAAGGTAGTCAGATTGATAATAGTATAACCTCGTTTCTATCCAATGCTTACGATGCGACTACTCGTACGTACTCATTCCCGAATCTTGCCAATTTATTGAAATATCAGATAGAAAAGGATCCGGGCAAAGATTTGAATTTGCTTCTTATCCCTGTTCTACGAACAACTACTACCAACAATAACTACGGTCAAAGTACAGTTGTTACAACAGCTATCACAAATTATCTAGCTCCTTCAGGGGTAAAGATACGAAAGGATGAAGAGGTGATGAAAATAGGTATTACATCCAGTAAATATGCCAAATAACAAAGAATCTATATAATTAAAAAAGCGAGGTGAAAGACATCTCGCTTTTTTAGAGGGTAACCGCACCAAAATCCACCTCTTTGTCGGATGCCAATTTGTAATCATGTTGGGTCACCCAATGTGTTATTTTTCTACGGCGAATCTAACTGTTTATTGTATATTTCTTGCAAACTGGCCATATAGTAGTTCGCTTTATTATCTATAGAAACAGCGATTACTATGGATAGAAATACGAAATACTATCCATAGAAATTGGCACCCTTATCGGTAACCTTTTGTTATGTGTTAATTATCAGACAGATAAGCCGCAACTCTAATATATCGGACTTATTGTATCTTTTAAGGATTAAATTTGATGCGGTTGCCCTGCTTTTTTTATGTTCGTATCTCTAAAGGTAAAAAAATAACGGGCCCCCTAAAAGGACCCGTCACTCTCCAAAAATAGTCTAGTCAAATCAATTAGCGAAAACGACTTATTTCTTCGCCGTCTTCTTTTTTAATTTATCTAATTCCTTTTGTAAACTCTCTATTTCCTCACCTTGATTCTTAATCGTAGAAAGCAACGAGTTCAATTCCTCATTCTCGATATTCTCCGGGAACTCCGCATTTACACGAACAATGAAATCGGAAAGAACATTCATATAGTTATTAAATGCGTCATACGGATTATCGTAAGGGCTAAAACCACCCTGCCCCATATGCTTCGTACTCATATAATAGAAATGGTCACTGCTCTGCAGATAGTACCAATCTTGACGGATACGACGAGTCTGGGACAAACGAACACGCTCGCCAATCTCGTTAATCTTACGGAATGCTTCCTGCTGCAATACATTTCCTAACCAAGAACTACAATCTCTCTCCTCATCTACCCAAGAGATCGGATAAGGAACAGAAATAGAGTCTACCGGCTTGATCAATGTAAATACTTCCGATGGAGTAGAGAAACTAATCCCCTTTTCAGCGGCAAAACGAGGTAAAGCCTTGAAGAACTCAAAAATACCGGTTGAAGCTGGATGCAAAGATCCAAACACCTCATAATTCATGAATAAATTAATGATTTGCTCTGAATCCGGAGTAGCAGCGATCCATGACATATACTTATCGGCTGTCAAAGGATACTCATTCCAACTATAATCACTGAAACGATTCGATAAATCCTCGCTGAAACGGTCATTCTTCAATAATAAACTCAACTTCGGAGCTACGCAAGAAGAATACATATAGTTCGGACTCTTCCAACCTAAGATATGCTTAGCACCCTCAGTCAACATTCCCTTATAGCCCATCTCGGAAACCATAGCGGAAATATCATCCGAGTAGATCAACTCCGTATTACGGAACACTTTCGGTTTAACCCCGAATAAAGTCTTGATCTTATCCTCTTGTTTCTTTACTTGATGCTTGAACTCCTCCGGATCTCCCAAGGAAGAAAGAGAATGAGCATAAGTCTCAGACAAGAATTCCACATTCCCCGTAGCCGCCAATTCCTTAAAGCTATCGATCACTTCCGGAGTATAAATCTCCATCTGCTCCAACGCTACGCCGGAAATAGAGAACGCTACCTTAAACTTACCGCCACTGGTTTTAATCATCTCCAAAATAGTCCGGTTAGCCGGTAAGTAACATTGTTCAGCTATACGGTGGATAATCTCCTCGTTCTGAAAATCATCGTAATAATAATGGTCGTTACCTATATCGAAGAAGCGATATCTTTTTAAACGGAACGGCTGATGTATTTGAAAATAAAAGCAGATCGTTTTCATAATATTGTTTGTTTTATTTTTGTCTTGTCGTAAATTTATTTGTTACCTATCACATTATCGTAAATACGACGAACCTTCTGTCCGGCATATTCCCATTTGATATTATCTACCTCTTTCTTGCCTTCCACTTTCAAGAACTCATGCATGGCAGGATAAGTAATAATAGAATACATGGCATCCGCTAACGCCTCTATATCCCAATAATCCACCTTAATCGCATAATCCAAGATCTCGGCGCAACCCGATTGTTTGGAAATGATAGAGGGTACACCACATTGCATTGCTTCCAACGGAGAGATACCAAAAGGCTCGGAAACCGAAGGCATCACATATACGTCGCTGGCTTTCAACACCTCGTATACCTGCTTACCCTTCATAAATCCGGTAAAGTGGAAACGATCTGAAATATTACGTGCCGCGGCCAGACGGATCATTTGATCCATCATATCACCACTACCAGCCATCACGAAACGTGCGTAAGGTGCCTTAGCCAAAACCTTGGCGGCAGCCTCAACGAAATACTCCGGCCCTTTCTGCATCGTGATACGACCCAAGAATGTAATGACCTTATCTTTTACGCCTTTCTTATCTTGAATAGCCAGTATCTCCGGACTCATCGGTTCAACCGCATTATGAACAGTTGTCACCTTCGAAGGATCCTGATGATATTTCTCAATGACCGTTTGACGAGTCAAATTACTTACTGTCATGATGTGGTCTGCGTTATCCATACCATTCTTTTCGATCGCATATACATCTGGATTCACATTACCACGGCTACGGTCGTAGTCCGTAGCATGAACATGAATCACCAAAGGCTTACCACTCACGTTTTTAGCATGAATGCCAGCCGGATAAGTCAGCCAATCATGCGCATGAATGATATCGTACTCTTCCGTACGAGCGATCACGCCCGCTACGATCGAATAGTTATTTATCTCTTCCAGCAGGTTATCCGGATAACGTCCGGAAAATTCCATGCAACCTAAATCATTCACATGGCGATAACTGAAATCCGCATAAATATGATCCCGATACTTATAATACTGATCAGCGTTCATTCCAGCCTTGGAAACCCGTTGCTGCACATATTCACGATCAACATCCTTCCAGACGATCGGAACTTGGCTAAGACCTACTATCTTTAAAAAGCTCTGATCTTCATCGCCCCAGGGCTTCGGTATACAAAAAGTAATATCCATATCGGGCTGCATCGCCATACCTCGCGTCAAGCCGAAGCTGGCCGTTCCTAAACCACCCAAGATATGAGGAGGGAATTCCCATCCAAACATTAATGCTTTCATAATGGTACCTAGTTTTATTCGGCGTTATATTTCTTCAACAAATCCACAACACGGAGGATGGCCGCAACGTTCATCGCAAATGAGACAGCTCCACGTCCAGTAAACGGCGGGTTACCATCAAACAATTCCGGAATCGTTCCTATACAATGTAATGACATCTCCTCCTCCAAGCTTATCAGCATACGTTCAGCAAAAGCAACGCCACTCTTTCCGAATACACGCAAATAAGCTTCCAAATAGGCGCCTAACAACCACGGCCAAGCAGTACCTTGGTGATAAGCCAAATCTCGTTCATATTGCGGCCCTACATAATACGGGCGATATCCCTCGCTCTTCGGACTCAAGGAACGTAAGCCCTTCGGGGTAAGCAACTCTTTTGTCACGATATCCACCACGGCACGTTTCTGCATTCTCGTCAATGGGGAATAAGTCAGAGCCACGGCGAAAATCATATTAGGCCGTACGCTCCAATCCACCGTAGAACCATTCACGGAATCGAACAAATAATTATATCCATTCACGAATGTTTCCGGGAACGATTTATCCATCGACTTGATAATCGGATCGATACCCTCGATAGGCACTCCACCCATCAATTCCGTATAGAAACAAAGAGCGTTATACCAAAGAGCGTTAAATTCCACAATATAGCCGGAACGAGGTACGACTGGTTTTCCGTTTACGGTAGAATTCATCCAAGTAATCGCCTTATCCTTTCCATTAGCGAAAAGTAAACCATTCTCCATCAATTTCATATCCGGATGTTTCTGATCCCGTATATAATCGATAATTTCTTTCACGAAATCGCCGTATAGTTCACGTGCTTTTTCAAGGCTCTCATGTTTAGCATACTGTTGGATCGCCCAGATCGCCCATAAAAAGACATCCGGATGCTCGATCTCACGAATCACGGCATCGAAACGCCCACTCTCCATATATGCCCGGATCGCCGGCATCACCGTATGCATGATCTTCTCGAAACGAACCGGATCATCGATGGATAACGTGCTACCCGGAAGAGCTACGAACAAATCTCTCGCACGTACCTTAAACCATGGATAGCCCGCTAACAGATAAGCGTCGTCTTCCTTCGGACGGAAATAAAATTGTTGCGCCGAGTTCTTCAAGCAATTGAAGAAGCTAGTACGAGGCGTACGAGCTACAACCTCATTCTCATACAAAGCCTTCAAACGGGTAGTTGCCACGGCACTATCGCCGGCACTGAAAAGAATAGTCTCGCCTTTCTTGATAGGGATCTCGAAATATCCGGGAACATACAAATCCTCTTGATAAGGATATCCCCTCTCTTGCTCTTTCGGATACTCGATGCCATTGTACCAATACGGCTCATACACGAATTTAACTTTCTTGTTAAATTGCATATACAGTTCCGGATAACCGGGATACATACACGTCTTGATTCCGTTTGTGACCTCCTCGTAAGATTGGTTCACGTTACCATTGGCTTGCGTTAAGCTCTTCACGCTACGGAAAGCCAAGAATGGACGGAAACGCAAGGTCGTAGCGGAATGAGCATCTTCCAGCGTATACTTGATCATGATACGATTCTCGTACATAGAAAACACTTTTTCTTTCGAAAAGATCACACCTCCTACACGGTAAAGCGTACGAGGTACTGTCTCTGTACTATACTCGCGGATGTACTTATGTCCCTTGGGGCTAAAATTATCGCCTGCATATTTATGCAACCCCAGATTAAATTCGGCACCATGTTGAACGACCGTCTCATCAAAAGAAGACAGTAACACATGGTTGTCATCATCAATCGCAGGCACAGGCATAACAAGTAGTCCGTGGTATTTCCTGGTATTACAATCAACAACAGTAGTGCAGTGATAGGCTCCCAAACGGTTAGTTCGAAGCACCTCACGAGTCAACGACTCTTCCAGGTTTATCATTACTGTTTTGTCAAATTTAAGATAACTCATATGTGTATTTGGTTTTTAAGTTACTTTCCTTAATATCAAAATGAAATTATTTCCATTTCTGAGTATCAAAAGTATTATTTAATAACTAAAAAAACAAACTGTCTTTTATATTTATTTAGAGAAAAAGGTATCCTCTCTCTACGATAAACCTGCAAATCAACGCTTTAAAAAGAAAGGTGCTCTAAAGGAGTGTTTTCAAACATATAAAAGTTTGTTAAATCAAGTCTCTTCCCCTCTTTATCAATACCAGAGACCAGCGTTCCATTCCTCTTTATCCGCATAATGATTTGACGCGGTTGCCCTGTAAAAACAAAAGCAGATAATGTTTATGTGATCAAAATAGCTACCTTTGACAAAATTTTCAAACATTCATTGTTATGAGGAAGTTATTATATAATGTAGTAATTCTATTAACTGTAATTCAAATGACACAAGCTGCCAGTAACCCGTTCTTCGGGAAATTTAAAACACCGTTCGAGACCCCTCCTTTCGATAAGATCAAGATCGAGCATTATGAGCCCGCTTTCGACGAAGGAATCAAGCAAATGGAGAAAGAGGTACAAGAAATCGCCAACAACCCGCAACCCGCTACTTTCGAGAATACGGTAGTAGCCTTGGAACGTAGCGGCAAATTATTGGAAACAGTCTCTTCTGTTTTTTTCAACGTATTAAGCGCAGAGGCAAACGACGAGATGATGGAAATCTCTCAACGTATCTCCCCGAAGTTATCCCAGACCTCAAATAACATCTTCTTAAATGAGAAGCTACTTGCCCGGGTCAAATCTATCTATGATCAAAAAGAGCAATTGAACCTGTCTACCGAGGACGCTAAACTACTGGAAGACCTCTACGAGTCCTTTAAAGCGAATGGGGCTACATTAAATAAAGAGGACAAGGAAAAATACCGCGAGCTAAGCATGGACCTAAGCAGGTTGACCCTGCAATTCGACCAAAACGCCTTGAAAGATAAAAATCGGTTCGAATTACTCATAACAGACGAGAACGAACTATCCGGCTTACCCGAAAGCGCTCGTGAGGCAGCGGCCCTATTAGCCAAAAGTAAAGATAAAAACGGATGGTTGTTCAACCTCTCGGCTCCGAGCTACATTCCCTTCATGCGATATTCCGACAAGCGTGATTTGCGAGAGAAAATGTATCGTGAATACATGAGCGTAGGAAACAAGGGCGATGAGTTCGACAATAAGGATATTATCAAAAAGATAGTGAATATCCGCCGGGAGATCGCCCAGTTGATGGGATTCAAGAATTACGCTGAATATGCGTTGGAGCATACGATGGCTAAAAACTCGGCGAACGTATACAAATTATTGAATCAGTTGCTTGAGGCTTATAAGCCGGTAGCGATCAACGAATACAATGCGATAGAAGGATTCGCGTTAGGCGTAGAGAAAGAGAACATAACCGTTATGCCTTGGGACTGGAGTTATTATTCCGAGAAGTTACGGGATATCCGCTTCAAGGTAAACGACGAGATGACCCGCCCTTACTTCGAGTTGAGCAACGTAAAGCAAGGCGTATTCGGCTTAGCGACCCAGCTCTACGGTATCACCTTTAAGGAAAACAAGAAAATCCCGGTTTATCATCCGGAAGTAGATGCTTATGAGGTATACGATGCCAAGGGTAAGTTCCTTGCGATCCTTTACACGGACTTCTTCCCTCGTGACGGAAAACAATCCGGCGCTTGGATGAACAATATCAAGGCCCAATACAAGGATAAAGATGGAAAAGATAGCCGTCCGCAGATCGTTATCGTGATGAACTTTACCCGTCCGACAGAAACGAGGCCCTCTTTGTTAAGCTTCGACGAGGTGAACACGCTTTTGCATGAGTTCGGGCACTCCTTACATGGCATGCTTGCGCAAGGAACATACTCTAGCCTTTCGGGAACCAGCGTTTATCGTGATTTCGTCGAATTACCTTCACAGATCATGGAGAACTGGTTGACCGAGAAAGAGTTCTTAGATCAGATAGCCGTTCATTACCAGACCGGAGAGAAAATCCCGCAAGAGATGATACAAAGCTTGGTAAACGCCTCTAACTTCAACGCCGGCTACCTTTGCTGCCGCCAATTAAGCTTCGGCTTGCTGGATATGGCCTGGCATACGCTGGAGCAACCTTTCGACGGTGACGTAGCGGCATTCGAGAAAAAAGCTTGGGCTCCGACCGTAATCGTGCCGGAAGTACCGGAAGCCTTGATGGGCACAAGCTTCGGACATATCTTCTCCGGAGGATACGCGGCGGGGTATTACGGGTATAAATGGGCCGAGGTGTTAGATGCCGATGCTTTTTCCGTATTCAAATCAAAAGGGATCTTCAACAAGGAGGTAGCCAAATCTTTCCGTGACAATATCTTGTCCAAAGGTGGCACGGAAGATCCAGCCGTGTTATACAAGCGTTTCCGCGGACAAGAACCCACGATAGATGCCTTATTAATCCGTAACGGCATTAAGAAGTAATAATTTACCGGGCGATAAGCCCGGTAAATCCAAATAATCACTACCTTTGTGTCTGGATTAAAAGACAAAAGAGTAAACAGATGTGCGAGAAAACAGAAAAACAGCACGAATTAGATAAACGTTACCTGCGAATGGCCACTATCTGGGCCGAGAATTCGTACTGTAAACGACGCCAAGTGGGCGCATTATTAGTGAAAGATAAAATGATCATATCCGACGGATACAATGGAACGCCCGCCGGTTTTGAAAATGTTTGCGAAGACGGGAACAATGTCACCAAACCTTATGTCCTACATGCGGAGGCTAACGCCATCACGAAAGTGGCGGCCTCATCGAATAGTAGTAAAGGAGCGACCATTTATGTTACCTCCTCCCCTTGCATTGAATGCGCGAAATTAATCATACAATCCGGGATCAAGCGAGTGGTCTATTCCGAGGATTATCGAATAGCGGACGGTTGCGAACTATTGAAGCGTGCCGGTATCATAGTAGATTATATAGATTTGAACGAATAAATAAAACGTTTTTATGGATAAAAACAAAAGACTGACCGTATGGCTCCCCGTTATCATCGCGGCAAGTATCGCTTTAGGTATCTTTATTGGGAATCATTATTTATCTATCAGTCAAGGAAAGAAACGATCCTACTCCAGCGGCAACAAGATAAATGCCATCTTGGACATCATCGACGAGCAATATGTCGACACCGTTAGCATGTCTAAATTAGTAGAGAGTACGATCCCGAAAATATTCAGTGAATTAGATCCCCACTCCGTGTATATCCCCGCGGAAGATGCTTCCCTAGTGAATGAGGAGCTGGAAGGTTCTTTCAGCGGCATCGGCGTATCATTCAATATGCAAACCGATACGATCCTGGTGATCAGCGTAATTAGCGGCGGTCCCGCCGAGAAAGCGGGTTTACTGCCCTTCGACCGGATCATCTCGATCAATGATTCTATTTTCTCCGGTAAGAAAAAAGACCAAGGTGAGATCATGAAGACACTCCGGGGCGCAAAGAATAGTACGGTGAAACTAGGCGTACAGCGAGGAAATTCCCCTAAGTTGCTCTATTTTGACGTAACCCGTGGAGATGTACCGGTTTATTCGGTCGATGTTTCTTACGAGGCGGCTAAAGGCATCGGTTACATCAAGGTTAGCAAATTCGCCCGGAATACTTACAATGAGTTCATCACGGCGATCGCCAAGTTGAAACAAGCGGGCTGTGCCTCTTTCGTGATCGACTTACGGGGTAATACGGGTGGATATATGGATGCCGCTATCAATATGATTAACGAGTTTATGCCAGAAGGACGCTTGATTGTCTACACGGAAGGTAAGTCGTTCCCCCGTTCCGACGTATACGCGAACGGAACCGGAACATGTAAAGATGCCCCGATCGTAGTCTTGACCGATGAGATCTCGGCTTCCGCGAGTGAGATCTTCTCCGGAGCGATCCAAGATAACGACCGAGGTACGATTATCGGACGAAGAACCTATGGCAAAGGCCTGGTACAAACCCAGATGTCATTGAGTGACGGTTCGGAGATGCGATTGACCATCGCCCGTTATTACACGCCGTCCGGTCGCTGCATCCAGAAACAATATGAGATGGGTAATACGGACGCTTACGACCAAGACATCTATAACCGGTATATGCACGGCGAGTTCGACTCGGCAGATAGCATCAAGATGGATGATTCCCTGAAATACCAGACCGTGGGCGGACGTACCGTGTACGGCGGAGGCGGTATCATGCCGGATATCTTTATACCTCGTGATACGAGCGGCGTTACCTCTTACTACTCAAATGTGGTAAATAGCGGCGTGCTTTACCTATATGCGCTCGAACACTCGGATAGCCACCGGGAGAAGCTAAGCTCATTCAAGACGTGGGAGGAATTATATAATTACTTGCGGCAACAACCGCTCCTCTCCGACTTCGTGAACTTCGCGGCCACCAAGGGCATCAAGAAACGTCCTACATTAATTAATATATCCGGCAAATTAATCGAGAACCAACTGCAAGCGTATATCGTACGGAACTTCTTCGACGAGGCGGGCTTCTACCCTATCTTCCTAAAAGATGACGTAACCTTACTACGTGCGATCAAGATCTTGCAAGAGGAAAAATCCGTGCCGAACGTAGAAGTATTAAAACAATCAGCGAATGGAGACTTACACAGCCAAGCAGGCCCTACGAAAAGATATGGCCTCTCGAAAGAAAGAATATTCGAGGATTACATTGTGCGAGCTATCGGATAAGATCATGGACCGCTTGGAACAGACCGAACTGTTCCAAGCGGCTTCTTGTATCGCCCTTTATCACGCCATACCGGGAGAAGTACAGACCGCTGCCTTTATCGAGAAATGGTACCGGAAGAAAAAACTTCTGCTGCCCTTGATCGTTGGCGATGATTTGAGATTGCTTCTTTACGAAGGACCGGAATCCTTAAAACCCGGGCCTTTCGGAATATTAGAGCCTAAGGCGGACGGCACAGAAGTTCCCGAGAATGAGATCGACTTGATTATCGTACCCGGAGTCGCTTTTGATAAAGACAAGAACCGTATGGGGCGAGGAAGGGGTTTCTACGACCGCCTTCTTTCTACGCTCAACGCCCCCAAGATCGGGATATGCTTCGGCTTCCAGATGATACCACAAGTCCCGACAGAGCCATTCGACAAGAAAATGGATCACGTGATAACAGAAGACAACTGCTTCTAATGGATGATAATATTCGTAATAACCGTAGACCCGGCATAGTCATTCAAGCTTTTCACCAACCGTTCCCGGCAAAGCGTCAACTCGCTACGTAGCACGGAAGAGGTCAATGAGACATGAAGCACCTTATCACGTACATATATATTACGTGTGTACTGCATGATCATAGGCCCTAACACCTCTCCCCACGCACGCTTAACCCGGATCTCCATCATTTTATCGTACAATTCGGTATTATCCTCGAAAAAGTCACGAAGCACCTCACCCAATGTCTGTGTATTCCTTCTCTGCATCTTTATTCCTCCATAGGTTGTATCTCGCCACGCTCCACACGGAAGAGGGCATAGTCATGATTCATCGCCAATAATATATCATCCAGATACTTTCTGTTCGTATCCGTAATAAAAATCTGCCCGAACCCATTCTCGCTGACCAGCTTGATGATCTGCTCCACACGGCTGGCGTCCAGTTTATCGAAAATATCATCCAACAGCAAGATCGGTGTCGTCTGCCCCCGTTTATTCAAGAAAGCGAACTGAGCGAGTTTCAAGGCGATCAGAAACGTCTTATTCTGTCCTTGCGAACCAACCCGGCGAATCAGGGACCCGCCCAACGTCATCTCCAGCTCATCCTTATGGATGCCGGAAGAGGTATAGCCCAATATACGATCCCGTTCCCGGCTCATCGCCAGTTTACCGGCAAGCTCCGTTTCCTCCAATTGCGAGATATAATGCAACCCGACCGCCTCGGCAGAGCCGCAGATCGTCTGGTAATACTCGTTAAAGATCGGGGTAAAATCCTCCACCAGCTTTTTCCGCTTCTCGTAAACGATTTGGCCGTACATACCCAGCTGCATCTCCAACACCTCATAGAGAGAGGCATCCATGCTTTGATCTTTCAGCAACGTATTCCGTTGGAGCAACGCTTTATTATATTGAATAAGCGCATGCAGATAAGGCTTGTCCTGCTGCGAGATGATCAAGTCCAGGAAACGGCGTCGCTCATCGCTTCCGCCCCGTATCAAGTCGGCATCAGCCGGCGAGACCATGACCAACGGCAATAAGCCGATATGCTCGGATAGCTTGTCGTACTCCTTCTTATTCCGTTTGAACTGCTTGCGCTGCCTGCGCCGCATGGCACAGAAAATCTCCTCCTCGCGTCCCTCATAATCATAGTTGCCCTGCACCACGCAAAGATCTTGATCTCCGTTGATTATCTGGCTATCAGGCGTATTGATATGACTCTTGCAAAACGAGAGATAATGAATAGCGTCCAATAGGTTCGTCTTCCCCATCCCGTTATTGCCGAAAAAGCAATTCATCTTGGGCGAGAAAGCGACCTCGGAGTGAAGTATATTTTTGTAATTGAGAACAGAAAGCTTCTTTAGTATCATCTAAACCGTATTAATCGTACAAAATTAAAAAATATACTTCTAAGTATAGATTATATCAGCAAAAAAAACTACTTTTGCGCTTTGAATCGCCAACCGCAGGGTATGGCTTAAATCAGCGATAAAATTAATAAATAACTATAACACATTATGGCTACTAAAGAAAAGGACACCAACAAGGAGTTAGAAGTAGAAGAGATCGTCTCCAAATCGGAGCAATTCATTGAGAACAATTCGAAGAAGATTATTTACGGTATAATAGCTGTCGCACTCGTTGTTGGAGCTGTTCTGGGAATCAAGCATGGTTATTTAGTTCCTCAGGAGAAAAAAGCCGCCGCTGCCATGTTCAAGGGCGAGCAATACTTCGCCAGAGATTCTTTCGCCTTGGCTTTAAACGGCAATGGGGCCGACTATGAGGGTTTCGAGGCTATCATCGACCAATATGGAAGCACGGATGCCGGAAACTTGGCGAAGGCTTACGCCGGTATCTGCTACTACAAGATGGGCGATACGCAGAAAGCGATCGATTTATTGAAATCTTTCAGCGGAAAGGACCAAATGGTATCTCCGGCGGTTACGGGCTTGATCGGTGACTGCTTCGTGAACATGGGTAATACGAAAGAAGGCATCAGCTATTTCGAGAAAGCCGCTAAGGAGGCCGACAACGAGGTAATCAGCCCGATCTACTTAAAGAAGGCCGGTATCGCTTACGAGAACTTGAAAGAGTACGACAAGGCTGTAAAGGCTTACACGACTATCAAGGATAAGTATTACACTTCCATGGAGGCATCCGATATCGATAAGTATATCACCCGTGCTTCGGCAGGAAAGTAAACAACAGTATATTATATATAGTATAACAGAGGATGTCTCGGTCAAACAAGGCATCCTCTTCTTTTAAAGAAACAAGTATGGCTACAGCTTATCAGAATTTATCCGAGTACGACTTCAACAGCGTACCTGATGCTTCAGAGATGAATATCGGAATCGTAGTTGCGGAATGGAACAAGAACATTACCGAGAAGTTATTGGAAGGTGCTTGCAACACGCTTGAAAAGCACGGGGTAAAACCGGAGAACATCGTAGTTAAACGGGTTCCGGGTAGTTTCGAATTGACTTTTGGAGCCAAAAGATTGGCCGAGACAAAAGAATTAGACGCCGTGATCGTTCTGGGATGCGTCGTAAGAGGCGATACGCCACATTTTGATTACGTTTGTTCCGGCGTTACGCAAGGCATTACGGAATTGAACCTAATGTATGATATCCCTTTCATCTTCGGCCTGTTAACCACCGACACCATGCAGCAATCCGAGGATCGTGCCGGAGGTAGATATGGCAATAAAGGAGACGAGGCAGCGGTTACCGCAATAAAAATGGTAAACTTTTCTGCCTAAACGCTTGCAGGTTTCAAAATAAAGCGTACCTTTGCACTGCAATTAAGAACAAGGGGGCAGTTACCAGAGTGGCCAAATGGGGCTGACTGTAACTCAGCTGGCTTTCGCCTTCGGTGGTTCGAATCCATCACTGCCCACCTTAATTGATCGGTTCACGTAGTGAACCAATTCTTTCGAAAACCGAAAGAACTTATATTGCGGAAGTAGCTCAGTTGATAGAGCATTAGCCTTCCAAGCTGAGGGTCGCGGGTTTGAGCCCCGTCTTCCGCTCTAGGAAAAGAGGAGAATCGAAAGGTTTTCCTCTTTTTTTATATCCCCCGTAATACCCTATATTAGGGGTCTGCGGATAAATCCGGGTCTGCGGATAAATCCGGTTGTTTTCATATTCCTAATAAAATATTTATCTTTGCCTCATGACATCAGATAACATACTACGAGATATCCTCCCCGATATCCTTATTGATAATTTTGACATAGT
>JAQVCX010000051.1 GCA_028689545.1 Parabacteroides sp. | reverse complement strand
AAGCAATTGCTGATGGTGTCCGGTTTCGACCGCTATTTCAGATCGTAAAATGTTTCCGAGACGAGGATTTGCGTGCGGATCGCCAGCCGGAGTTCACGCAGATCGATTGCGAGATGAGCTTCGTGGAGCAAGAGGACGTATTGAATATGTTCGAGGGCATGGCGAAACATCTGTTTAAGGTAATCCGTGGTGTCGAGTTCAAGGATCCGTTTATGCGTATGACTTGGCAAGACGCTATGAAACAATATGGTAGCGATAAGCCGGACTTGCGTTTCGGCATGAAGTTCGTCGAGCTGATGGATATCATGAAAGGTCATGGCTTCTCCGTATTCGATAGTGCCGCTTATGTTGGAGGTATCTGCGCGGAAGGTGCCGCTAGCTATACCCGTAAGCAGCTGGATGCGCTGACGGAGTTCGTGAAACGTCCGCAAGTAGGCGCTAAAGGAATGGTTTACGCCCGTGTGGAAGCGGATGGTAACGTGAAATCGAGCGTAGATAAATTCTATAGCCAAGAGGTTCTTCAAGAGATGAAGAACGCGTTCGGCGCCAAGCCGGGTGATTTGATCTTGATCCTTTCCGGCGACGATGCGATGAAGACCCGTAAGCAGCTTTGCGAGTTGCGCCTGGAGATGGGTAATCAGCTAGGGCTTCGCGATAAGAATAAGTTCGCTTGCTTATGGGTGATCGACTTCCCGTTGTTCGAATGGAACGAGGAGGATCAACGTTTCTACGCCATGCACCATCCGTTTACGTCGCCCAATCCGGATGATATACCTTTGCTGGATACCGATCCGGGCGCCGTACGTGCGAACGCTTACGATATGGTTGTTAACGGCGTTGAAGTGGGTGGCGGCTCAATCCGTATCCATGACTGCCAATTACAGGATAAGATGTTCAAGCTATTAGGCTTTACCGAGCAGAGAGCGCAAGAGCAATTTGGCTTCTTGATGAACGCTTTCAAGTACGGAGCGCCCCCTCACGGAGGCTTGGCTTATGGCTTGGATCGTTTCGTTTCCTTGTTCGCCGGCCTGGATTCTATCCGCGACTGTATCGCTTTCCCGAAGAACAATTCCGGGCGGGATGTCATGCTCGACGCTCCGGGTATCTTAGATCCGGCGCAGTTGGATGAGCTGAAACTTTCTATCCGCCCATAAATCGAAGGACATTTATCATGATAAAGGTTAAGGATATACTGAGAGAGATCGAGCATTTCGCCCCGCTTCCGCTACAGGAAGGATTTGATAACGCGGGTGTGCAGGTTGGCGACGTGAACCAGCACGCGACGGGTGTCTTATTGTGCCTCGACGTTACCGAGGAGGTGATAGACGAGGCGATCGATATGGAGTGCAACTTGATTATCTCTCACCATCCTTTGGCCTTTAAGCCGTTTAAGTCGTTGACCGGCTCCAGCTATATCGAGCGTTGCGTGGTCAAGGCCTGTAAATACGACTTGGTGGTTTATGCCGCCCATACCAATCTGGATAATGCCATCGGTGGCGTGAACTATCGGCTGGCGGAGTTGATCGGCTTGCAAAATGTACGGATCTTGAGCCCGCAGAAGGACGCTTTGTTGAAGTTGGTGACGTTTGTCCCGGAAGCTTATGCCGAGATCATGCGGAATACCTTGTTCAATGCCGGCGCGGGAAGTATCGGCAACTATGACGCTTGCAGTTATAATTTACAGGGCGAGGGAACATTCCGTGCCAATGCGGGATGCAATCCGTTTTGTGGAGAGATCGGCGAGTTGCATGTAGAGAAAGAGGTACGTATAGAAACGATCCTACCGGCGTTTAAGAAGACGGCGGTGACTCGCGCCCTCTTGTCCGTTCATCCGTATGAGGAGCCGGCTTTTGATTTCTATCCGCTATCCAACACCTGGGAACAGGCAGGTTCCGGCGTGGTGGGAGAGTTGCCTGCCGAAGACGACGAGCTGAGTTTCTTGTTGCGGATCAAGGCCCTGTTTAACGTCGGTTGCGTGAAGCATTCCCCATTCACGGGAAAGCCTATCCGGGAGGTCGCTATCTGCGGAGGCAGCGGCGCTTTCTTGATCAAGGACGCTATCGCGTATGGCGCTGATGTCTTTATAACCGGCGAGGCGAAGTACAACGATTTTTACGATGTGGAGGACCGGATTCTACTGGCGGTTATCGGTCATTACGAATCGGAAATCTGTACAAAAGACATATTTTATAACATAATATCGAAAAAATTCCCTACCTTCGCGGTACATTTTTCGAATGTTAATTCAAACCCAGTAAAATATTTATAGAATGGCTACAGATAAACAATCAGCTGAAAAAGAATATACGGTTGAAGAAAAGCTTTCTACGCTGTATCAACTTCAGATGATGATGACTGAAATTGATAAGATCAAGACCCTTCGCGGCGAGCTTCCTCTGGAGGTTCAAGACTTGGAGGACGAGATCGCAGGACTGGAAACACGTCTCCAAAACTATCAAACGGAGATTAAGGAATTTGAGGCTTCTGTTGTTGAGCAAAAGCATAAGATCACGGAATCTACCACATTGATAGATCGCTATAAGGTACAATTAGATAACGTACGCAATAACCGGGAGTTTGATAACCTGTCCAAGGAGATCGAGTTCCAAGGTTTGGAAATTGAGTTCTCGGAGAAAAAAATCCGTGAATTAGGAGAGGCGATAGACGCTAAGAAAAAAGATATCGCTGAATTGACAGAGAAGCTGGAAGGCCGTAAGGCGGACTTGGTTCAGAAACAGGGCGAGTTGGAGCAGATCATCTCCGAGACAAAGCAGGATGAGGAGAAACTCCGTGAGAAAGCAAAGAAACTGGAGACCACGGTAGAGCCTCGTTTGTTGACCGCTTTCAAGCGTATCCGTAAGGGTGCTCGTAACGGTCTGGCGGTTGTTTATGTGCAACGTGGCGCTTGCGGCGGTTGCTTTAATAAGATCCCGCCCCAGAAGCAATTGGATATCAAGTTGCGTAAGAAGATTATCGTTTGCGAATACTGCGGTCGTATCATGATCGACCCGGAATTGGCAGGTGTAGAAGATTAATTCAAAAGATCCATAAGTAGTGGCTCTAGCTAAAACCGGCTAGGGCCATTATTGTTTTTGATACAAAGGTATTATGATACATACGATACGTTTATATATAGAGAAGTACCAACTGCTGCCCGAGGATCGTCCGGTTTTGGTCGGATTGAGCGGTGGGGCCGATTCCGTGGCTTTGTTGGGCGTATTGGTGCGTTTGGGATATCCGTGTATAGCGCTTCATTGTAACTTTCATTTGCGTGGGGAGGAGTCGGATCGGGATGAGGCATTTGCCCGCGAGTTCGCGGAATCCTTGGGAGTTTCCTTTCATAAGATAGATTTCGATACGACCTCTTATGCGGGAGAGAAGCATGTCTCGATAGAGATGGCTGCCCGCGAGTTGCGCTACGCCTGGTTCGAGGAGATGCGGGAGCGACTGGGAGGGCAGGCGATCGCCGTCGCCCATCACCGGGATGATAGCGTGGAGACGGTCTTGATGAATTTGGTGCGGGGCACGGGAATCCGGGGGATGAGCGGGATCCGTCCGAGGAATGGTCTTGTTGTCCGTCCTTTGCTATGCGTAAGCCGTGAGGATATCTTGGCTTGGCTGGCGGAGCAAGGATACGCTTATATCACGGATAGTACGAATTTATCGGACGCTTATACCCGTAATTTCATCCGTCTAAACATATTGCCGCTTTTGGAGGAGATAAATCCCTCGGCCCGGAATACCATCGCACGTTCGGCTGAGCATCTTTCCGCCGCTGAGGCTATATATATATATGTATTGGAGCAAGCCCGGAAAGAGATCGCCCTGCCGGACGGCCGTCTTTCTATCGCGGCGTTGATGCGGTTTCCGGCTTCGGAGACAATTTTATATGAACTATTAAAAGAATATGGCTTTACACGTCTGGTATCGGACGATGTTTTCGGAGCCTTGACCAAGGAGCCCGGTAAGTTGTTTTACTCTTCCACCCATCGTTTGCTGAAGGATCGGGATTGTTTATGGATCGCTCCTTTGGAGAAGGAGGAAGAGCGGACCTATAGGTTGGATCCGGAAAAGGGCATTTATCACGAACCCCTTGATCTGTCTTTCCGTAAATGTGTTGTAACTAACGATTTTTCTATCGAGAAGAACAAGCGGATCGCTTATCTGGATTACGATAAACTCGATTTCCCCTTGACATTGCGGACTTGGAAGGAAGGCGATTGGTTCATTCCCTTCGGGATGAAAGGGCGTAAGAAGTTGAGCGACTATTTCTCCGATCATAAATTTAGCCGGATCGAGAAGGAGCGCGCGTGGCTTCTTTGTAGTGGCGACGCTATCGTTTGGATAGTAGGAGAAAGGGCCGATAATCGTTTTCGTATAGACGAATCAACAAAGCGTACGCTAATCGTGAATTTTTTTGGCTAAATCCTCGTTTATTGTAAAAATATTCTTACATTTGCGAAGATTTACTCCGCAGATATGTTACTAATGGTTCAAATTAGCTGAACAATCCGGTTATTACATGAAAATTATAATTTAATAAAGATACAATGATACCATTGGGCGTACATCGTGTTTGTATATGCGATCCGTGTGTATGTGCCATTTATATTATTACTTCGCAATATGCAGAAATATAACATTCTAGAACTAAATGAAAAACTTCTTCCCGAACTTCAAAGTATCGGGGAAGAGTTGGGAATAAAAAAAGTTAGCAGCTTAAAAAAAGAAGAGTTGGTTTATCTGATTCTTGATGAGCAAGCAATCTCCTATGCGGGCATTCAGGCCGAAAAGATGAAAGAGAAAGAGAAAGAGGTTAAGAAACCGGTCGAGGGCCGTAAGAGAGGTCGTCCGGCTAAGGCCGCTTCTCCTAAAGTGGCTAAGGCTGAGACTGCCGAGGCGGCGGAGGGTACCCCAAAGGCTCCGGAAAAGCCAGTGGCTGCTCCGGCTGACAAGAAAGAGCCAAAGGAGCAACCAGAACGTAAGAAAAGAGTCCGTATCGAGAAAAAGGAAAAGGTAGCCGGCGCTATCGCTCCTTCCGAGGATAACAAGGAAGTGGTGGTCTCGAAAGAGCCACAGACGATCTCTACGGTAACGGAAATACCGGCCGTGGAAACACCGGTGGTAGTAGAGAGCCCGGTGGAGAAGCCGTTGTTGCCTCCCGTCGTGGCGGAATTTGATCCGGAGGAGGTAGCCGCTTTGCTGGAAGAAACTCCGGTAGAGGTAGCGGAAGAAACCCCGCAACAATCAACGGAAGAAGAGCCTAAACGCATGGTATTTCGCCATCCGGACGTTAAATCCGTCTTAGACCAGGTCTTCCCCTTCTCCTCTCCGAAGCCCGAGGCTAACAAACCTCAATCCGATGCCGCTTCCCAGCAGAATAACCCTCGACAGAACAACCGACAGAATAGTCATAGCAGCAACCGCAATAACGCGAATAGCAACCAGCAAGCTCAAGAGAAGTTGTATGAGTTTGACGGTATCCTTACAGGAACCGGGGTGTTGGAGATGATGCAAGATGGTTACGGCTTTCTTCGTTCTTCCGATTATAACTATCTGACTTCACCGGACGATATTTATGTATCTCAATCCCAGATCAAGTTGTTTGGCTTGAAGACGGGCGACGTGGTGGAAGGCGCGATCCGTCCGCCGAAGGAAGGTGAGAAGTATTTCCCGTTGGTGAAAGTGGACAAGATTAATGGCCGTACGCCGGAAGAGGTTCGCGACCGTGTTCCTTTCGATCATTTGACACCGTTGTTCCCGGATCAGAAATTCATGCTTACGGCACGTAAATCGCCGAAAGTGTACGATAATATCGCCGTACGTGTCGTCGATTTATTCTCACCGATCGGAAAAGGACAACGTGGCTTGATCGTCGCTCAGCCGAAAACCGGTAAGACGATGTTATTGAAAGATATCGCGAATGCTATCGCTTACAACCATCCCGAGGTTTACATGATCGTATTATTGATCGATGAGCGTCCGGAGGAGGTTACTGATATGGCTCGTAGCGTGGATGCGGAAGTAATCGCCTCTACCTTCGACGAACCGGCGGAGCGTCACGTGAAAATCGCTGAGATCGTATTGAATAAGGCGAAACGAATGGTAGAATGTGGTCATGATGTCGTGATTCTTCTGGATTCGATCACTCGCTTGGCTCGTGCGTATAATACGGTGCAACCGGCTTCCGGCAAGGTGCTTTCCGGTGGTGTGGACGCGAATGCTTTGCAGAAACCGAAACGTTTCTTCGGTGCCGCCCGTAATATCGAGAACGGCGGTAGCCTTACGATTCTAGCTACCGCTCTTACGGATACAGGCTCGAAGATGGACGACGTGATCTTCGAGGAATTTAAGGGTACGGGTAACATGGAGTTGCAATTGGATCGTAAGTTATCCAATAAACGTATCTATCCGGCTGTGGATATTACGGCTTCCAGCACTCGCCGTGATGATTTATTGCAAGACGCGAGCACGTTGAACCGTATGTGGGTCTTACGCAAATATCTATCAGACATGAACTCTCTGGAAGCTATGGAATTTGTGAAGCAACGGATGGAACAAACCGTTGATAACATGGAATTCTTGGCATCCATGAACGGTTGATAATATCCCATAAAAAAACACTATACTTTTGAGTTCAAAACATTCTTTGTTTTAGCTTCAAAAGTATAGTGTTTTTGTTTTAAAGGTATCGTATTTTATTATTACGCCTTTTTAGGCCTTCCACGGTGTCCTCCCATGTCCTGTTTTTGTGAGGATCCTTTACCCCCGTCTTTACGAGGCCGTCCTCTGCCTCTTTTATTCATGCCGTATTTTTCCGGCTCATACAAGGGCACTTCGCCAAATTCCGGACCGATAGGTATCTTATAAACCTCTTTATCCAAGAAATCCTCTATGCGCTTGAATTGTGCTTGCTCGTCGGTCGATACGAAAGTAATCGCCAGCCCCACGCCGTTCGTACCCCGTGCCGTACGTCCGATTCGGTGTACGTAATCCTCCGGATCATGCGGGATATCGAAGTTCACGACCAACTTGATGTCATTGATATCGATTCCACGTGCCACGACATCCGTAGCCACAAGGATATCGATATGTCCGTTCTTGAATTCTTTCATGACCTCCTCCCTTTGGGATTGCTCCAGATCCGAGTGCATAGCGGCTACATTGAACTTTAATCTTTTTAAGGTAGCCGCTAATTCTTTCACCTTCATTTTAGAAGAGGAGAAGATAATAACCCGTTGAGGGCGGCTTTCTGTGAAGAGCTTTTGTAGAATCTTTAGCTTTTGTGGATCGTAGCAGATATATGCGGTTTGCATGATAGATTCGGGGGGGCGTGAGATAGCGATCTTGACTTCTTCCGGATCTTTCATGATGGTTTTAGCCAACGTCCGGATCTTAGGCGGCATGGTAGCCGAGAACATGATCGTCTGGCAATAGGGGGGGAGCTGTTTATGAACTTGCATGATGTCGTCATAAAAACCCATATCCAGCATGCGGTCCGCCTCGTCTAAGACGAAGAACGACACTTTAGATAAATCGACAGTACCTAACTTAAGATGGGACAATAAACGTCCCGGGGTAGCGATCACGATATCCGCACCCATCTCTAAACCTCTCTTTTGTTGTTCCCAAGCGATTCCATCTGTACCTCCATATACGGCGACTGCGGATACGGAAGGTATAAAATAAGTGAATCCTTGAATTTGTTGGTCTATTTGTTGAGCCAATTCTCGGGTCGGTGCCATGATGACCGCATTCACCGCATCTGTCGGATGGCAACCTTTGCTAAGTTCATTAATAACTGGTAAAACATACGCTGCCGTTTTGCCGGTTCCGGTCTGCGCGCAAGCGATAATGTCTTTACCCTCTAAAATGACAGGAATCGTTAACTCTTGGACCGGGGTCGTTTCGTCAAAATTCATGTCGTAAAGCCCGTCTAATACGGCATCTTCCAAATCTAATTCATCAAATCTCATCTTTTCACATTCAAATTCCCGGTAAAGATAAAGATTATTTAGAAATATTATGCAATAGCTGGGTTTCTCTTTGGTGATAAATAGAAAAATAAATACCTTTACCCGAGTTATACCCCAAAAACGAAAGAATAAATATGAATAGTCTAGAGAGCGGAAGTAATATTCAGTCAGGATTAGAGATGATTCTAGAGAAGAGCCCTGATACAATTGTATTAGTGGATCGAAATCTTACTCTTGTAAAGGTTGTTTCTGCGAAAGACAATTATTATCGTTACTTAGCGAAGAACTGTATCGGCAAGCAACCTCAAGCGTTGTTCCCGGAGGGGAAGAACCACGATCAATATGAGGTCTATGGAACCGCGATTAAACGTGTTTTCGAGGGGCAAGAGAAAGTGGATTTCTCTTTTGAGGTCTCTTTTGAAGGAAAGAACTATTATTATCTATCGCAAGCAAGCCTTTTTAATGAGGAGCTTGCGGTCGTTTATACACGCGATGTGTCTTCTCTGAAAACAGAAAAAAATCTACAAGAGCTGATCAATACGATATTAGATCGTTTACCGTTGGGCGTTTTCGTGAAAGATGGGGCCGACCATTTTAATTACCTGTATTGGAATCATTTTATGGAGGAAATAACAGGTGTTGAAACTCGGGAGATCGAGGGGCATGATGATTTCGAGGTGAATTATGATGCCTTGATGACCGCCGAGGAGCGTCTGGAAACCGATATGAACGTGATAAAGACCGGACAGACCGCCCGATTCAGGGGCAAGGTGAAATCCGTCTCCGGCGATTATCGGGATGTGGAGGTCGCTAAATATCCTATTTCCTTAAATAATGGCAAGCCGCTTATCTTGGTCTTATGGAGAGATATCACTTCCGAGTTGGCTACGGAGAATACGCTGAGAAGAACCCGGATCTTGACGAAAATGGCATTGCGGGCCAGTGATATACATACATGCTTAATCTTTATCAATCCGGAAAGTACGCATGAATTTAAGGATTCCACGGTGATCTTTAATGATTGGAATACCTTGTCGGAAGATGTGATAGAGGAATCATGGGGGCAGTTTATCAATCGGGCGCATCCGGACGACCAGGTATATTATCATAATATGTTTACCAGTCTTTGTCGGGGAGAGAGGTCTGAGGTAAGGATCGAGGCTCGTATGTTACTCTTCGGCAAGAAGGAATGTGTTTGGAGAGAGATATTCGCTACCGTGTATGAACGGGACGAGAAAGGGAGGCCTTCGGTTATTCTAGGATGTTCAACGAATATCCAGGAACGGAAGGATCAGGAGTTAAGCCTTGAGGAGGCGAAGGTGAAGGCCGAGGTAGCTGATAAGATGAAATCGAAATATCTGGCGGATATGAGTCATGAGATCCGGACTCCCTTGAACGCGATTACCGGCTTCTCGGAGTTGATGGCGTTCGCTGATACGGATGAAGAACGTATGTCGTATTACGACGTGATCAAGATGAATAATCAATTGTTGATGCAATTGATCAATGACATCTTGGATATCTCGAAGATCGAGGCGGATGTAATAAAGATCAACTATGAACAGTTGGACGTCAATGAGTTGATGGATACTATTTATGCTTCCGCCAAGCTGAGGGTTACGGGAGGAATCGAGTTGATTTTGGAGAAAGGGGCAGACTACTGTATGTTCGGTACGGATAGTATGCGTCTGTTGCAATTGATTAATAATTTGGTGAACAACGCGATCAAGAACACGAAAGAAGGTAGTATTACGATGGGATATACCATTCAACCGGATAGTCAATTGCGTTTTTACGTAAGGGATACGGGGACCGGTATTGAGGAGGAAAAATTGAAAGATGTCTTCGGGCGTTTCGTGAAAATCAACGACTATATGGAAGGTATCGGATTAGGATTGGCTATCTGTAAAGGATTGGTTGTTAAAATGGGAGGTTCGATACATGTCACTTCCGAATTAGGGGTAGGCTCGGAGTTCTCCTTTATTTTGCCGTCTCACGAATAGCGTTATTTGTAATAACGCTTATAAATCTGGTCGTATAACCCACTATCCTTGATTTGCTGTAACCAACTGTTTAGGCTATCTAATAGGATAGGGGAGTCTTTACGAACCGCCCACGATTGCAATTGGGTAAAACTCACATCCGTTAGGATATCGACTTCCGAAAGATTTTTCTGGGTCATGCGGGCGATTTGTTGGTCGCATACGGCATAATCGATATCGCCTTTGGCTACCATGATCATAAGTTGCTCGGTAGAATATAACTCATCTTCCACCACGTAGATCGTATCGCCTATCTCGTGTCCTAGATTTTGCAGACGCAACAAGGCCGGGGAATCTTTTGGGATGTATAAAGTCTTTTGGGCTAAATCCAATTGGTTACGGATAGGGGCTTGTCCGTTGTTTGCCTCTGCCGTACGTTGTACCAAGACTTGCTTGTTGAGAACGATCGGTTCGGTGAACAGATAGTTTTCCCGCATCTCGGAGGTGATGGGTATATTTCTCGCGATTATGTCGCATTTATGGTCCGATAATTCCTCGAAGCTCTTCGCTAAACTCATTTCCAAATGCGTCTGAACCTCCAGTCCGGATAATTGAGCGATCGCTTGGCTGAGCTCGTATTGAAAACCTTCTACCGTATCGCCGGATACGAAATACCCGGATTGATTGTATTCGGTTATCATCCGGAGGACTCCTTCTTCCTTGATTTCCGGATAATCACGAGGCCCGGTCTCCACGGGATGTTGGTTGAATCTCCAGAGCCGTACCATTGTCACTACAGCGACAATCAGTAAAAAAGCGTATAGGATAAGTAGCTTCTTAGATCTCATGGCGATCGATCAATTATTGAAAGTCACCGAGACTCCCATCTTCAAGACCATCGGGTCCAGCGGATAATGAGCAAGAGAGAAGTAATTCGGATCGACAAACTTAGAGCCTAGATTGTATGCCATGATGAAGAAGCGGGCTTGCTTCAAATGGAAATTCGCATAGGCGTTGATCAACGGATAATTACCGATCTTCACCTTCGTATCGCCTTCCTGTACTTGGAACTGCTGCGTAGCCGGCTCGTAATAAGGAGCGTAATAAGCGGTGTTGTAGTATACGTTCGCGCCAATCTGTACGGTTAATACTTTCGCCAACTTAAACGCTAGATATATATTCGAGTATGCGCTGATATCCGGCAACGGAAGTTGAGACTTCTCGCTAGAAAGCTGGTAGACCACCTCATTCTCCCATCCGAACGCGCGGTACATGATATCTTGCTTGATACGGGCTGAGACAACTTGGATGTTCTTGCTGCTTTGCTCCGGCAAACCTTTGCCGTTGAAAAATACATAATTCTGGATGCTCTCCACTCCTCCGGACAATTGGGTGCGGGTGGATTCCAAGTTGATTTTCGCTCCGGCGTAAATCCTTTGCACATTCTTTAATGATAGATCCCACCAATAGTAACGCCCATGATGATGGCGTTGGTAAAACGCCGGGGTGATGTTCTTGATATATCCTTCCGCCTGGATGGTAGCGTCTTTCTTGAAAAGCTTGAATTTTGATTGCAAGTCTCCGCTCACTCGAACCTCTCCGGCATCACTTCCCGCGAGCCCTAATTCTCCACGGACATTGTAGGTAAGCAGGCTTCCCCGGCGTTTGGATAATTCGCCACCGATGTAGGTGGTAAACTCATCGTATACCTCGGAAGTGGGGAAATTTAATGTGCCCGGCACAGAGTTTCCTCGACCATCAGAACCATAATCCAATCCGGGAACTTGGGAGGCCAATCTGAACCGGCGTTTCTCGAAAGAGACGAAGGCGGTCAGTCCGAACTTTGCCCAATCTTGGAAACCTTCCCGCAAGGCCAACGCGAAGGTATTCTTTAAATTCCAAGAGGAAGTCTGGTCATTCAACGACGCGTCCATGCCATAAAGATGGGTATAACAAGTATCGATCCCGGTATCGTTAGAGATAAATCGCCTGCGGTTATCCTCGTAATCAAAGGTATGGATGATACTGGAAACCGGAATGAAGACCTCTTTCGCGTTTCCTTCCTCATCGGTCTCGTCCAATTCCTTGGTAAAGCCAAGATTGTATCGATGTGTCAAGAAATATTGTTTTCCACGGACACGGTTCCAGGTGTCCGTGTAGCGGACAGGGTATGATTTGCTATCGATATTTCTTTGATTCTCGGTCAAGTCATCGGGATTCGTGATATATTGGTCATTCGTAAGCCCTCCGTTTTCGAAGTTCACGAAGTTGAAGTTGCTTAAATAAGCGTTTAACTCGTAACGGTCGGTGATGTAACTTCCGAAAAGGCGGTAACTTAATAATTTATTCCCATTCGAATTATAATATCCGCGGCTATAGATATAATCCATCTCGCCACCGACATTGATCTTCTTACCGAAGTTCATGGTGAGTACCCCTTTTAGGCGATCCATCTTATTCTGGCTGGCCCCTCCTGTCGTATAAGCCACTTGGGTATAGGGTGCCTTGGCATCGTAGAAATAAGCGTTTGTCGGGGTCGTGATATAATAATCATAGGCATCGGCAAAGATGAAATCACGTTCTTCCTTCCGTTCGTTGAAAATACGGTTTTGCGCCGGCGATCCTACATTCGCCAGATAACCCACGGCCAAGGAGTTCGCTTCCATCAAGGTACTATTCCCGAAATTTAATTGATTGGTATCCATGGGAGCGATAGAACGTTCTCCCAAGAGGGGCGTGAGCCGATAACCGGTGATTCGTTTTGATTTCAGCGCCGCGCTATCTGTTTGCAGTAAACTATCCGGTATTTCCTTGTTTGAGGATGATAAATTAGATAACGAGAATCCACCTCGTCCTCCCCGGCTCCCGGAACGTCCTTGCGCCTGTGCGGAAGCCGCCGTTCCTATCAGAAAAAGTAATATGTATAGATAATACTTCATGGGCTGCAAAGGTAGAAATAATGTGATAATTTGCCAATGTGACGTTAAGCTAAATGTGCCAATTAAATATAATTGCTTAATTGGAAATTATTCAATTTTATTAATTGGCACATTGGCATATGGCTCGATTGGCACATTATACTTTCTGTATAATCTCCATTCCTTTCTTAATGGCAGCCTCGTTCATTGGCAATAAATGATGGTGACGTTCGGGCAAGGATTTCTTCAAGCCTAACATGACGTTCTCCAATCGAACCATCGGGACGATCTTTAGCAATCCGCCTAAGATTAGCATATTGAAAGCCTTCTCGTTCTTCATCTCGTTAGCCGCGTCCATGGCATCTACCCGATAGACGTTAATGTCCGTGCGTTTCACCGACGTATGGATACCATAACCATCGTAAATCAAGATACCGCCCGGTTTCACCTTGTCCTCAAACTTATCCATGGAAGGTTGGTTCAAGATGATAGCGATATCGTATTCATTCAATACGGGTGAGCTGATGCGCTCGTCGCTCAAGATAACGGTTACGTTGGCCGTACCGCCACGTTGCTCAGGTCCGTATGAAGGCATCCAGCTAACCTCCTTGCCTTCCATCAAGCCGGAATAGGCCAAGATCTTACCCATAGACAATACCCCTTGTCCACCGAAGCCTGCTATAATTATTTCTTGTTTCATTGTCGTTTACCGTATTACTTATTCAACATTCTTTAAGTCGCCCAGCGGGTAGAAGGGGAACATGTTCTCTTCCATCCATTTATTGGCTTTTTCCGGAGTCATCTTCCAGCCGGATGAGCAAGTGGAAACGAACTCTACCACGGAAGTACCCTTGCCGGCCATGGCGTTCTCGAAAGCCTTACGAAGCATCTTCTTCGCTTTCCGTATGGCCGCGGCCGTCTGTACGCTTTGGCGTGTTACCAAGCAAGTTCCTTCCAGTTGGGCTAATAAATCACCGATCTTCAGCGGGTAACCGTTCAAGGCGATGTTACGTCCGTAAGGACAGGTAGCCGTAGGCATGCCTTCCAGTGTCGTCGGTGCCATCTGTCCGCCGGTCATACCATAGATCGCGTTATTTACGAATACGATCACGATATTCTCGCCACGGTTGGCGGCATGAATCGTCTCGGCCGTACCGATAGCCGCCAAGTCGCCATCTCCTTGATACGTGAATACCATCTTCTCCGGATTCAAGCGTTTAACGGCGGAAGCGATGGCTGGCGCACGTCCGTGGGCTGCCTCGATCCAATCGATATCCAAGTAGTTATATGCGAATACGGCACATCCCACGGGGGAGATACCGATTGTCTTATCTTCCAGACCCATATCGGCTATAACCTCGGCGATCAGCTTATGTATCACACCGTGGCTGCAACCGGGGCAGTAGTGCATGGGATTTTCATTCATCAATCTGGGCTTTTCATACACCAGATTTTCCGGTTTAATTATATCGTTGAGTTCCATAATCTTTAATTATTAATGTATATATCTTAGGACATATTGCGCCAGTCGTAATACGATCGCCGCTCCACCGCAATACAAGAATACGGTCTTATCGCTAACAGCGAAGTAACATACCACGGCAGCTATGGCCAGTAGCATGAAAACCAGCGTCAATATCTCGTCAGCTTTACTTCCTCGTGTCATACGGATCAGAATAATTTTTCCTTCAGCGCGTTCAATATCTCATCCGGGGTGAATACGATTCCACCCAATCGGCCAAAGTGCTCTACCTTCACCTTGCCGTTTACGGCTAGGCGAACGTCTTCTACCATCTGTCCGGCATTCAACTCAACCGATAACATGCCTTTTACCTTATCCGCGTAGGCGGCGATCACTTTTGTAGGGAACGGCCATAACGTGATCGGGCGTAACAAGCCAAGCTTGATACCCTCGGCACGAGCGATCTCTACTACCTTTTGGCAAATACGGGCGGAAGAACCGAACGCGATCAACAGATAATCGGCATCCTCGCATTGGAACTCCTCGTAACGAACCTCGTTTTCCTCGATCTTGCGATACTTCGCTTGGAAACGGATATTGTTCTCTTCCATCTTCGCTGGGTCTAACTCCAAGGAAGTGATGACGTTACCTTTGCGTCCGCCTTTCTTTCCTTGTGTGGCCCAAGGGCATTGCGCGATAATCTCTTCCTCGGTACGACGGGGTTGATAAGGAGGCATTACCACTTTCTCCATCATCTGTCCGATGATACCATCCGCCAAGATAATAGCCGGGTTATTGTATTTGAAAGCCAGATCAAAACCAAGGCCTACGAAATCGGCCATCTCCTGTACGGAAGAGGGAGCCAAGGTGATCAAACGGTAATCGCCATGACCACCGCCTTTCACGGTCTGGAAATAATCAGCCTGGCTCGGCTGGATCGTTCCTAATCCGGGACCGCCACGCATAACGTTCACGATCAGACAAGGAAGCTCCGCTCCCGCGATATAAGAAATACCTTCTTGCTTCAAGCTCACGCCCGGGCTGGAAGAAGAGGTCATCACTTTCTTTCCGGAACCGGCTCCGCCGTATACCATATTAATAGCGGCTACCTCGCTCTCCGCTTGTAAGACTACCATGCCGGTCTTTTCCCACGGCATCTCTGCCATAAGGGTCTCCAATATCTCCGACTGCGGAGTGATCGGATAGCCGAAGTAACCGTCCACGCCATAGCGGATAGCCGCTTGGGCGATGGCCTCGTTACCCTTCATTAATTTTATATCTTCTGCCATATCTTGATATAACTTTATAATTTTACTTTGTAGATCGTTAGACAACCGTCCGGACAAACCAACCCGCAACTAGCGCATCCGATACATGCGTCGGGGTTCTTCATGTACACATAGTGATACCCCTTGTTGTTTACTTCCCGGGGATGCAACTCCAGTACATCCGACGGGCAGGCTACTACGCAAAGGTTACAACCCTTGCAGCGCTCTGTGTTTACAACAACAGCTCCTTTTATTTTCGCCATAATACTTGTTTATTTAAAATCTAAATGTAACACTTTTTTAGTTGATAGTTGACAAGTGGTAGTGGATAGTTTATTTACCGTCGTGCGCAACTGCCCACTATCACATGTCAACTGTCAGCTACCATTGAGGCATCAAAGTTAGTAAAAAATTACTCGTTGCCAATATTATATTCTTTTTGTTGAATAGATTTTCTACTGATGGTTAATGGAGCAGCGGAAATATCTGGTGCATATAACATGTTAAACACATTAAAAGTGATCCCATTTATATGAGTATCGGTGTTGCTGAATGCCTCTATAGGCATGGGCTGTAAGCTCTATCAGTGTGGAGGCTAAGTACTAGTGCTTATGGCTTGTGCCTATGCTGGTGAAATATATGTATGCATCAGATATTTCCGCTGACTCAGTTATTGTCGATAGTCTTAAGGATTCGTTCGTATTCTTGTGCTGTAACTGTTTTATTCCTTGAAAGATAAGTGTGCCTTCTTTGTCCGGTGCCACTGAACGATCGTTCACTGTCGTTGAATGAAGTATATTAGGTTGTGAGGACTTTTCCATAAGGTTCAAGAAATATTTGTTTCGGTTTGTTTCGGCTTTTGTTCTCTTAGGCGAAATAAAAAATTGGGGTGCGGAAGCCTTGGATGATCCGTGTGTATTTATCTACAATAGTAGAAATTACACAAGGCTTATAGCCCCTTGTCTTGTAAAGGTACAATTATTTTTTTATTAACCAAATAATTACATGAGGGAAATAAAAAGATAAACAAGAGGGTACTGTATTCTCTACGGTCTATAAAAACATATAAAATACTCATACACAAAGGACAAACGATTGCCCTTAGAGCATGTGAAGACTGAGGTTTGCAAACTCGTTAGACCAATCAAAAATACACGATATCCGTATCACGATGAATGGCATTGCCATATTTCTTTAACTTTACCGTAGAGACATCAAAAATGATCACGCTGTCGCCACCTCCAAACTTCTTTGCAAAAGTTTCCTCTATTATCGTAATCAGATTATCTATTACCCGATTTGTGTTATTTATCTCATATACTGAGTTTTGTATTCGGATGGCTCCATGTTTGGTAAGCATCTTCGAAAATCGAGTGCGTAATTTGTCATCGCTTATGTCATAGCTTATCACTAACATACTCTGTCACGCCAAGTAATGTAGAGAGACATCCTTGCAACGTAGCGCATGATTGTTCTGTAAACTCATCCTTCTGCCGAATCAGCCCAAAAGAAAACCGGACGTAAGGATGGTTTCATGACGACCAAAGCTACACCAAATTTCTTGCATTTTTCGATCAGTGGTGTGGCATGATACATCGTTTCGTCCGACTCCATATAAACATTGTGAAGGTATATGGAGTACGGACAAAAGATGAAATCATTGAGAGTGGATATGGAGATGTAATCAGTCATTCAGATAAGGTTTTTGTTGGGCAAACTGCAGCCATTCTCTGTTGGATAGGACAAGATTTACTCTCTCCCCACTGTTTGTCGCCTGTATCCGACGGATAGTCCACAAGCCTTTTCGGGCAATGTTGTACGCACCATTGGCATCAGCATCCTTGGGCAGCGTTTCCTTGCCTTCCCGACTGTCATAGAACATTCCGCTTTCATCGGCTACTGGCGAGAGCAGATAATCCGTTTCCGAGTTGGTGGCACTGTTGCGCATTTGTACTAATAGGGTCATTAAGCGCATCAACGGCTCAAGATATTTCTTGTCGGTTAATGCACAAATGGCTTCTTTCAGGTTTTCGTGAACATCTATGCCGGCAGCTGCAAAAACTTTCTTAAATTCATCGGTCAGAACAACTTCCTCATTATCCCACAAGTTGTTCTTGGCCGGGTTGCGGAAGGTCTTGATTCGTGTTCCGTAGGAACAAAGTGTCCACCAAGTGTGCGTATCCTTTGCCTTGTCGGTAAATTTGCTGTAGTCCATGGCAAATTCAAACCAATCCTTATCAGCGTTATATCGGATAGAATCGAATTTCGAGAAAAAACATCTTGCCTTGTCTGCATTCTTATACCTGGTATCGAGCATGTTCACGAAACCGGTGACAGGGTCTATCTTACTGGTGTTCCATGCGGGAATATAGAACAGCCAGCCGCTCTGTTTACCGAGTTTGCGGAAGCTTTCAAATTTGTTGGTGAGTTGGAACGGATGCAACGCACCTCCCGTTTCATCGGCATCCTTCTGCTTGTCTACATAGCAGTTCAGTTTGTCGATAAGCATCTTTTCGAATTTTTCATACACTTGCCGTTCTATTTTCTGACGGCTGCGCATGAATCCCGTATTCAAATCTTCAAGCACTACGATTGCTTTATAGTCCACCATCATCTTGGATATAATATGGACAACTTGACTGAGATAACCTTCCTTAATCTCTTTTATGTTCTCTACTTTCTGCCAGTTGCGGCGTGCATCTGTGCGTTCTCCCTCTCGTGTAGCAAGGAGGTCTTTATAATTCGTGGCATAGGTGCGTCCGTTATACTCATTGACAATTTCGTTCAGTGTCATTTGCTTTACGATATTCCCTTTCAAATCGATTAGTGACAGATAGAGCAGATGTCTTTCACCACGGTCAATGCCGATAATATACTCAATACCGTTGTTTCGTATGGCTTCCTGCGTATGCTCGTTGATATAATTCCGTCCGGTTGCCTTAAAGTTAAGGGTTATAGGCACATGAAACTGGAACTTGTCAACCGTATAACGACGGTTCTTTATGATGTCGTAATCGAAAACGCTGCCTTTCTTGGTATTCTGTGTATTCTTGTTCGTGATGGGAGCGTGTGCCTTATGTGTCGTGGTCTTGTTAAGGTCGAGACTCTTGTTAAGGTCGAGACTCTTCTTACGATAGAATACTTCTGCTTGGCCATTCAGTTTATATACTACATCAGTCAGGTTTCTCTCGTCGAACAGCATCTTCCAGTATATCGTATGCAGATTAGGCATTCCCTTGCTATGCTCCGAGAAGTCTTTGTTCCATATTTGGAATAGATAAAGTTTGCCTTCGTCGACCAGTTTGTATATAAATTCTTCTGAAACCAAACTGAAATACAACATATATCCCTGAGATGGGATTTCCGCTAAAAAATGACTCAGTTTCTCATATTCCACTGATTGTTTAAATTTGAAGTTATAATTGCTATATTTGAATCCGTCTTTTTCGTATTTATCTAGGAAATCCTTATAGCAATCTATCAATTGTGGCAATACTTTATCAGCCTCATCGTCTTTAATAATAATCTTTCCATCTTTATTCAAACAATCCTTTGGGCACTCCCAACCATATTGTTGTGCAGTCTTGAAACACTTTCTTACAAATGCACCAAATCCCATAGGTAGTGCCATTTGCTTATAATAAATCTTCTCAAAACAAGTGCCATCCGAAGGCAGACAATCACAATCGAACGCATGATTGGCTTTCTTATCCATGATGGCAAGATAATACATGCCATCTTTACGCAACAATACAGAAGTGCAATCAGGCTCTTTGTTCTGATCCCAACCAGCGAGCAACTGTGCATTCTCAAAATTCAGCTTTATCTTTTCTGTGCTATACGGCTTGCGGGTCAGCCAATTGCGTACCTTATTATATAAAGGAGTGACAATATCTAGCGCATTCCAAGCCGCACGCAGACGAGCATCAAACTCATTGTCTTTTTCGGCCTCATCGCCACAGCCTAACAAGGGCTTGATAAAATGCTTGATGCCTTGTAGGCATCAAGCAAATCTTTTATTAGCTTGATATCGTTTTCCGATTGGTTTAAATTGACATGTCGGCCTGCAAGAATATCCGATGCGGCAAGATGGGCCATTTCTATTTGCGCAAATAAGTTTATCCGTTGCTTGTCATTCCGGTTATAAGTGTCAAGCAAGGCAAAATAATCTACTACAGTCTTGGGGGACACATCTGTTTCGGGATGTGGCAAGCTGTTTAGATACGCTATGCTGAAACTCTTTACCGACTTGAACATTTTGTTTATTCTTTCCTCATATATTTCATTGTCGGCTTTTTCCTTTTTAGTGGGAGTGATAGAGTTGCGGAGTTCTTGTTTGATTCCATTTGTGAAAACATCATAGCATCCAAACATCTGTTGTGAAATATCCGTAAGCCCTGGATTGTTGGCAATATAAATTTTAGAAAGGTCATATTGTCCGATGTGCTGTAGTAATGATTTCAATGAATCCTCATTGTCACCGGCAAGAATGTCTTTCAAGTCATCATGCATATTATTAATGGCCTCAATCATCTCCTCGTCACTCTTAAACTCTTCCGGTAGCCACGAAATAGCTATACGATCACTAAGAATCATCTTATAGAGTGACTTTAATAAAGGCAGTCGCTTACTACGGTCTTTTTGCTGTTGGTTATAAAGGTTCACATACTCGTTAAGCCCTTGTATCTTAACATTGTCATCATCCACACGGCCACCAATGACATTGTTATAAACCTCTATCTGTTCTTGTGTCAGCACGGTAGAAAAATAGTCAAGCGTAAACAGTTTACTGATGTGTTCCACATTGAGATATGTGCGGTATGCCGTTTCTATTTCAGTAAACTGGGCAGCTACTTCACTCTCTGCTATTTTGGCAAACGATTTCATATTGTCCAAAAACAAGGGAAGATTCTCGTGTATTAACCGATAGGCAATGGCTGTTGATTCCTTCTCATCCGAATACATGTTCTTCCGGTTTTCATGAAAACCGGTGAAGTATGTGGTAAACTTATTGAAGTTATCAACTATTCGTTTCTCTTCTTCTCCCTCTGTAAATCTAGGCAGATGCTTCTGTATCAGTTCTTTCTTAAACAAATCACCATACGAGCCACCATTCTTGAAAGCATCGACAATTTGTTTGCGTAAGTTTTCCTTTACTTTATCAAACTGTTGTTCTTCTTTGTCATTACGTTTGGAGATAGAGGCTAGCTTCCTATATTCTTCTAAAGAGTCATAACCTTGTTCTGAATACATTTTCAATTTGAAATGCTTTAGACACATATGAATAAATGCCTTATGATAACGGTCGATAATATCCTTGACAAGTTTGTACTCTTCCGCTCTTTGCTCGTCTTGCGCAATAAGACCTTTTTTCTCGATATGCTCTAATGTCTTGCCCAAGGGTTTTAGTTCAAACCGCAGTGTCTTACTCAAAGGATATAATCCTACGAATTGTTCCAATATATTTTTCATAATACAGATATTTAAGATTTATGTTCTTTGTGTTTATTCAAAAACGGCATTTCTGCCTTGATCCACTCTTACTGCAAGCTCAATCAATCTGCATTCTCCTTTTCACCAAACGTCATACCATTTGACTTTAGTCTGGCGATTTGTTGTCCTGTCGTATATACTTTCTTTCCCAATATATATTTGCTTATTGGCCTGTATGCGCTGACTACATTTTTCTTTATCACCTTACTGGTATGGAGAGGATTCCGCTTATTGGAAAAGTACGATGTACGATAAAAAAGGGGTGGAAAATAGCAATGGGCATCGTAAGCTCTTTACAATACCCATTCTTACCATCTTATAATGGGCATTCTAATCACCTTATAATGCCCATTGTAATATAGGGTTAGACCTTAGCGCTTTTTTGTGAGAGCTTTTCTAGGAAATATACGATCCCGAAACCTAAGATCATCAATCCCACGGCTTCCCAAACAAACTGGTTCGGAGCGATATTTGCCTCTACCAACGGCTTGGTGATGCCATGGCTATCTACATAGGTCTCGATTGTTTCTTTCCAGGGCCATACCTTATTGAGCGAACCCAGCATAAAGCCCGCTAATACGGCGATCGTTGTATCATGGAACTTGCGAAGGGCGAAAGACAATACCCGGGAGAAGGAGGTGATACCGATCGCGGCACCCGCTATGAACACCAACATAACCGGAATGTTGAATGTCTTCACCGCCTCCATGATATAGAAGTATTTACCGAGCAACACCAATATAAAGCTGCCCGAGATACCCGGCAAGATCATGGCGCAAATAGCGATCGCCCCGCAGAGGAATATGAACAGCAAATGGGTGGGTGTCTCCGCCGGAGTAGCCACCGTGATAAAGAAAGCGATGATCGCCCCGATAATGAAGCTGACGATCGTCTTCCAGTTCCATTGCTTGATGTCTTTCGATACGAACCAAGTAGAGGCCAGTACCAAACCAAAGAAAAAAGACCAGACCAAGATGGGATGATACACCAAGAGATAGGTGATGATCTTCGCCAGCGAGAATATACTGATACCGATACCGGCTACGATAGAGAGCAGGAAATTCGCATTGATCCCTTTCCAGAAAGCGACTATCTTGCCGGTAAACAATTGTTTCAATGTCGTCCCGTTAATACTTTTGATAGAGTCGATCAGTTCCTCGTAGATACCTACGATAAAGGCGATCGTTCCTCCCGATACGCCGGGAACGACATCCGCCGCCCCCATACCCATACCTTTTAATACTAAAAAACCGTAGTCCTTGAGATTCCGTTTGTTAGGCATAATATTATTGATTTGTCTAATTACTGTTATCTTTATTTTTTAAAAACTCCTTTACCAGATCCTCGGGTTGGATATGTTTCTTCTCCGCCTCCGAATCAGCGGGAAAGTCCGTGAATACTTCTGGTCCTACTTTACTAAACAAGTAAAAGAGATCATCTCCGGATATTTGGCCGATATGCTCCATGAAATTCTCCATATCACGGTTATCCAGATAAGCCATAGCCAAATGGATATGAATCATCGGGGTCTTCGGATTGATTTGAAGGACTTTCTTGTAATAAGAGATCGCCTTATCCACATCTCCCTTAGAAAGCAAATATTGTCCGGCATGAAGCAGGCTGTTGCATTCTTCTTGGGTTTCCGGATCGAGGCTTTTCTTATCGATGATCTTGAATATCTTATTCGTAATAGCGATAGCTTCCTCCTTTTTCCCGCTGTCAAGCAAGCTAAGCGCTAAAAGAGAAAGGAGCCGGACATTGTTTGGATACAATTGCGCCGCCTTGAATAACATTATGGAAGCCTCGTTCTCACGCTCAGTCTCGGTGCAACAACGGATATAATTGATATAATTGGTTGGCCCATCCTCCATATCCGGATCGTTTATGATCGTGGAAAGCAGTTGGTAAGCCTTCTCGTATTGCTCCAGTTTTATATAACATTCTGCCATGAGTGGAGAGATACGGTGTATCACTTCCTCGTCGCCCTCGATTTCTTGATATTCCTCGATCGCCTTCTCATAGCTCTCGTTCATATACAGGCAGTACGCTTTCAATATTTTCAGTTCCGTATCGGAATCATCGCATGTCAGGGCGAAGTCGAAAGCCTCGATCGCTTTCTCGTAATCGCCCACCATGGAATGTAGTCTTCCTAAGGTGAACCAATATTCATAGGAGAAAGGGTTCTTATCAATCAAGTCATTACACAACTCGATTGCCTTGGGAACGTCTCCTTCCGCCTCAAGGATGTAGCAAAGCTCATTCTTAAGGATCAAGTTATCTGGAAATAAAGCCAAGCCACGGTCTACGAAATCCCGGGCCTCTTTGTTCATGTCCAGATCATTCAAGATGGGGGAGATGTACTCGAAGACTTCTTCCAAATAGTCACAATCCCTGGCGATCAACTCTTCCGTGATCTCCAGAACCTTGGAATATTGGTTGATCGAGCAATAACATTCCATTTTTAACATATCCAGATCTTGGTTGTCTGTCTCCGCTATATTCTCGAGCAGGGCGAGAGCGCTCTCATAATCCTCCTCATACGCGAATTGCCTGCCTTTCTTGATTTGCAAGGCAGCATTACCGGGATGAAGTTTTAGCCCGAGGGCTAAGACTTCATCAAAGTAAGTATAATCATTCGATTCATCAAAACTGTCCAACAAATCATCTATTTGATCGGCATCGAAATAAGGCTCCTTGCCTTCTTCCTTCGCGGAAAGATAACGTTGTAACAAGCGTGAGATATCGTCTTTCTTCATTCCAATAATTGTTTAATATGCCAAT
>JAQVCX010000159.1 GCA_028689545.1 Parabacteroides sp. | reverse complement strand
CACGAAATACATCTCTTGGGATATCTTGATAACGATCGCTTGCGCCTTCGCTATCAGCAAGGCCATGGAGAATTCCGGCTTTGCCTCCATGATAGCCCGCCATATAATCAGCATGGCCGATAGTCTAGGGCCGTATGCCTTGCTGGCTATCCTGTTTATTATCACCAATGTGTTTACGGAGTTGATCACGAACAACGCGGCGGCGGCCTTGAGCTTCCCGATCGCCTTGTCGGTAGCCACGCAGCTGGGCGTGGATCCGACCCCTTTCTTCGTCGTGATCTGCGTGGCGGCGTCGGCTAGTTTCAGTACGCCGATCGGCTACCAGACCAACCTGATCGTGCAAGGTGTGGGAGGCTATAAGTTCACGGACTTCGTGAAGGTAGGCCTGCCCTTGAACCTGATCACGTTCTTGATCTCCGTGTTTGTAATACCTATGATATGGAAGTTTTAGAAAATAATATCTATCCGATTTTCGACCGTATGCTGGGTCGTGAGGATAAAGAGGCGCTACTGGGGCAAAGAGGCGTGATGGTGTGGTTCACGGGCTTGAGCGGCTCGGGGAAAAGCACGATCGCTATCGCCTTGGAGCGTGAGTTGCATAAACGGGGATTGCTTTGCCGCATCCTCGACGGGGATAATATCCGTAGCGGTATCAACAATAATCTCGGGTTCTCGCCGGCAGACCGGGTGGAGAATATACGCCGGATCGCCGAGGTGGGTAAACTGTTTGTCGATACGGGTGTTATAACCATAGCGGCTTTTATCAGCCCGACGGGCGAGTTGAGGGAAATGGCGTCCGCTATCATCGGAAAAGCGGATTTCCTGGAGGTTTACGTAAGTACGCCGCTCGCCGAGTGCGAACGCCGTGACGTGAAAGGCCTGTATGCCAAGGCACGGAAAGGCGAGGTCAAGGAGTTTACCGGGATTTCTGCCCCCTTCGAGGCGCCGGAGTGTCCGGACCTGTCGTTGGATACCTCCGTGCTGAGTGTGGAGCAATCCGTGAGTCGGTTGTTGGAGCTGATCGCAAATCATAAATCATAAAATCATAAACATACATCATGTCTGATTACAAGTTAAGTCATTTACAGGAGCTGGAGGCCGAGTCTATCCACATCATCCGTGAGGTAGCCGCCGAGTTCGAGAATCCTGTTATGCTTTATTCCATCGGGAAGGACTCTTCCGTGATGGTCCGTCTGGCCGAGAAGGCTTTCGCTCCGGGTAAGGTCCCTTTCCCGTTGATGCACATCGATTCGAAATGGAAGTTTAAGGAGATGATAGAGTTCCGTGATTCTTACGCGAAGAAATTCGGCTGGAACTTGATCGTGGAGTCTAATATGGAGGCCTTCCACGCGGGTGTGGGTCCGTTCACGCACGGAAGCAAGGTGCATACGGACTTGATGAAGACGCAGGCCTTGCTTCGTAGCTTGGATAAATATAAGTTCGACGCCGCTTTCGGCGGTGCCCGCCGTGACGAGGAGAAGAGCCGCGCGAAGGAGCGTATCTTCTCGTTCCGCGATAAGTTCCATCAGTGGGACCCGAAAAACCAGCGCCCGGAGTTGTGGGATATCTACAACGCCCGTGTGCACAAGGGCGAGAGCATCCGTGTATTCCCGCTATCGAACTGGACGGAGCTGGATATCTGGCAATATATCCGTCTGGAGAATATCCCGATCGTCCCCTTGTATTTCGCCAAGGAGCGTCCGTGCGTGGAGATCGACGGCAATTTGATCATGGCGGACGACGATCGCCTGCCGGAGCAATACCGGGATCAGGTACGTATGCGTATGGTCCGTTTCCGTACGTTGGGCTGCTGGCCGCTGACCGGCGCCGTGGAGAGCGAGGCGGATACGATCGAGAAAATCGTGGAGGAGATGATGACCACGACGAAGAGCGAGCGTACGACTCGTGTGATCGACTTCGATCAAGACGCGAGTATGGAGCAGAAGAAACGGGAAGGATATTTTTAACGAGTTGATAGTTGACAGTTGACAGTTGATAGCTGCGACAAGCGGTATCTTCACTGTCAACTGTCAACTGTCAACTGTCAACTAAATAATTATGTCAACATTAAATATAAAGGAGTTTTTAGATAAGGACGAGCAGAAGGACCTGCTGAGATTCCTGACCGCCGGCTCGGTGGATGATGGCAAATCGACCTTGATAGGTCGATTGCTGTTTGATAGTAAGAAAATATACGAGGATCAGCTGGATGCCTTGGAGCGTGACAGCAAGCGTATGGGTAACGCCGGCGAGCATATCGACTACGCCTTGCTGCTGGACGGCTTGAAGGCCGAGCGTGAGCAAGGTATCACGATCGATGTGGCTTACCGTTATTTCAGCACGAACAACCGTAAGTTCATCATCGCCGATACCCCGGGGCATGAGCAGTACACCCGAAACATGATAACGGGCGGTTCCACGGCCAATCTGGCGATCATCTTGGTAGATGCCCGCACGGGCGTGATCGCGCAAACCCGCCGTCATACCTACCTGGTATCTTTGCTGGGTATCAAGCATGTGGTGTTGGCCGTGAATAAGATGGACTTGGTGGACTTCGACAAGGATACGTTCGACCGGATCGTGGCGGATTACAAGCGTTTCGTGGAGCCGCTGGGTATCCCGGATATCACGTATATCCCCTTGTCTGCCTTGGATGGCGACAACGTGGTGGAGAAGAGCGATCGCACGCCTTGGTACGAGGGTACGTCTTTATTGGATCATCTGGAGAATGTGCCTATCGACTTAGATCGTAACTACGAGGACTTCCGCTATCCGGTGCAATACGTGTTGCGCCCGAATCTGGATTTCCGTGGGTTTAGCGGCAAGGTGGCCAGCGGTATCGTGCGTAAGGGAGATACGGTGATGGCGTTGCCTTCTGGGAAGACCTCGAAGGTAAAGAGCATCGTCACTTACGAGGGCGAGCTGGAGCAGGCTTTCCCGCCTCAATGCGTCACGATCACCTTGGAGGACGAGATCGATATATCCCGTGGGGAGATGCTGGTGCACCCGGATAACTTGCCGATTAGCGACCGTAATTTCGAGGCCATGCTGGTGTGGATGGACGAGGAGGCGATGGACGTGAACAAGCAGTTCTACATCAAGCAAACCACGCATATGACACGTGCCCGTGTGGATAGTATCCGCTATAAGGTGAACGTGAACACGATGGAGCAGTCTTCCGTAGATCATCTGGAGCTGAACGAGATCGGCCGTGTGGTATTTACTACCGGCAAGGAGTTGTTCTTCGATCCGTATAGTAAGAATAAGCAAACCGGCTCGTTTATCTTGATCGATCCGATTACGAATAACACCTCCGCCGTTGGTATGATCATCGACCGTGTAGACGCTAAGGATATGGTGACGGAGGATGCCTTGGCTACCTTGAACCTCCCGGAGATGGGAATCGGCGAGGAGCACTACGAGGCGGTCCGTAAGGTTTGCGAGGAGTTGGGCCGGCAGGGCATACCGGTGAAATGTATAACGGAAAAACGATAAGATATGGGATTGTTGGAGTTTGATAAGCTACCGATCAATACGTTGGTCGGGGCGGATTGGGATACGTTCAAGAAGGTGACGGCCCGGCAGCAGGTAGACGAGGGCTTTAAGAGCAAGTATCGCCTTACGACCGGTGTTTGCCGCCTGCTGAGCGCCTTGAAGCCGTTCGAGGATAGCCGGTACAAGAAATTGGCCGATAAGCCCTTGGAGATGGATCCCCTGTTTATCTTGGGGCATTGGCGGAGCGGCACGACCTTTGTGCACAACATCTTCGCCTGCGACAAGCATTTCGGCTATACCACGACCTACCAGACGGTATTCCCGCATCTGATGCTCTGGGGGCAGCCTTTCTTCAAGAAGAACATGGCCTTCTTGATGCCGGATAAGCGTCCGACCGATAATATGGAATTGAAGGTGGATCTTCCGCAAGAGGAGGAGTTCGCCTTGTCGAACATGATGCCTTATACCTATTATAATTTCTGGTTCTTCCCGAAACGCTGGATGGAGTATTGCGATCGTTACTTATTGTTCAACGATATCACGGAGCAGGAGCGGCAGGTCTTCATGGATACTTTCATGCGCCTGGTAAAGGTCTCCCTCTGGAATACGAATGGCACGCAGTACTTGAGCAAGAACCCTCCGCATACGGGACGGGTGAAGACGTTGCTGGAAATGTTTCCGAACGCTAAGTTCATCTACTTGAAGCGGAACCCGTATACGGTATTCGAGAGTACCCGCAGTTTCTTCACGAATACGATCCAGCCACTGCGTTTGCAGGATATCACGAACGAGCGGATCGAGGAGAACTTCATCGAGGTGTATCGCCGTCTTTTCTATAAGTACGAGGAAGAGAAACACCTGATACCGGAAGGCAATCTGGTGGAAGTGAAGTTCGAGGATTTCGAGAAAGACGCTTTCGCCATGACGGAAAATATCTACGGGTCGTTAAACTTACCCGGCTTTAAGGAGTCTAAGGCGGATATAGAAAAGTATCTAAGCAAGAAGAAGGGATACAAGAAGAACCAATACAAGTATGAGGATCGTATGGTCCGGCTTGTAGAGGAGAATTGGGGCATGGCCTTGAAGGAATGGAATTATAAATTATAGTGGACAGTCAACTAAATAACTATGTGTTTGAGTTTAAGAAAGAAAACGTTGTTTTTGGCAATCGCTTGTATGCCTCTGTCCATGGTCCTGGCGGACGGGGAGGGGGTGACATCGGAGAATGTGGTGCCCCTTGCTTATGGAGACATGGATAATTGGGTTGTCCGTGAGATTCATGAGTCTGGCATTATCGGGGGAAACACGAAATGGCTCTATGAGCTGGGTCCCTCGGATACGATTGTTGGTAATACGGCGTTTCGTAATATGGGCGGTTCTCCGTGGGCTACTTCCAACGTGATGGCGAAAGTGGCGGGAGTGGGGAAAACCAATACGGCTGTTTTCCCGGAGGGACGGGG
>JAQVCX010000050.1 GCA_028689545.1 Parabacteroides sp. | reverse complement strand
TTGACTATGTCAAAATTATCAATAAGGATATCGGGGAGGATATCTCGTAGTATGTTATCTGATGTCATGAGGCAAAGATAAATATTTTATTAGGAATATGAAAACAACCCGATTTATCCGCAGACCCTAAACTAGGCTCTCCCCCATACTTCCGAGAGCATATGGCTTTTCTCGTTCAGTTGTATATCGCCTATCGCAAGTGAGTCATTAATCAACATTCCTGTATATATTTGGCAAATATACTTTTCATTAGGGAATCCACCTAATAAATTCGACTTTTAGGACTTAGGGGATTGGGATATATTTGATAGCTTCGCGGAGGAATGGGGTTCGTTCCTCTTTCATGAATAGATGATAACAATAAAAGTAAATGACGATGAATGAAACAATGAATGCTTCGTTAGGTAGCGTTTTACCCAAGGAACGGATTCGTTACGCGATGCTATCTTTCTTTTTAGCGCAGGGCCTTTGCTTCTCTAGCTGGGCTAGCCGTATTCCGGATGTGAAGGATATTTTTGAGGTGAATTACGCTTTCTATTGGGGCTTGGTCTTATTTCTGATCCCGGTGGGTAAGTTTGTGGCGATACCGTTAGCCGGTTATTTGGTGTCGAGGTTCGGCAGCCGTATTATAGCGCAGGTCAGTGTGCTGGGATATGCCTTGGCCTTGTTCGCGATCGGTACGGCGCATAATATTTATCTACTGGGTGTTTATTTGTTCTGTTTTGGCGTGTTCTGGAATCTTTGTGATATATCTTTGAATACGCAAGGGATTGGTATCGAACGGCTTTATGGGCGTACGATTATGGCCTCGTTTCATGGGGGCTGGAGTCTGGCGGCTTGTTTAGGGGCCTTGATCGGGTTTATCATGATCGTATCCGGTATTACTCCGTTCTGGCATTTTACGTTGATCGCCGCATTGATCGGGCTGATCGTTTTGGTAGGCCGGAGGTATCTGCAGGAAGACGTGGCGGTTGAATTACCGGAGGAAGAGATGGAAGCGGAGAAGAAGGAAGTCCCGGCTTTGTCGCATTTTATCCGTAAGCCGGAGATGCTGTTAATCCAGTTGGGCATCGTCGGACTGTTTGCCTTGGTGGTGGAAAGCGCGATGTTTGATTGGAGTGGACTTTACTTCGAATCGGTATTACAGGTTCCCAAGTCCTTGCAGATTGGCTTCTTGGTGTTTATGGTGATGATGACAGTGGGTCGTTTTCTTACGAACTCCGCTTATAGCGTTTTAGGAAAGCAGAAGGTGCTGCAATTGGCGGGTTTCTTTATTTTTGCGGGTTTCTTTATCTCGGCCTTGTTGGGTGGTATGTTTGAGTCGATGGCGGTGAAGGTGATCGTGAATTCCTTCGGCTTTATGCTGGTAGGCTTGGGTATCTCATGTATGGTGCCTACTATTTATAGCTTGGTGGGGGCTAAATCGAAAACTCCGGTGGGAATAGCCTTGACAATCCTTTCCAGCATCAGTTTTATCGGTTCATTGATCGCACCCTTGTTGATCGGAGCGATCTCGCAGGCTTTCAATATGAAATACGCTTATATGGTAGTCGGCCTGCTAGGACTTTGTATCTTGCTAATGACTACTTTCTGCAAGGCATTCAAGAATGATTGAAAGATTTATGATTTATAATTTATGATTTACCACTTATATCATAAATCATAAATACTCCAACTATTCCGGCATTCGTTGTTCCGCTGTCTCCAAGCATCGCAACACGTCTTCCTTGGTGCCGTTGAATGGGCCTATTCCTTCGATTTTCAATGTTGTCATGGCGGCGGCGAAACGTCCGGCTTCTTCTATGCTTGCGCCTTTGGCACGTTTGTAAAGATATCCGGTCATATAAGTATCGCCCGCTCCGGTAGCGTTTACCACCTCCTTCGGTATATAGGCGGGGATTTTATGGAAAATGGAACCATCGTAAATGATCGATCCCATGCTTCCGAAAGTTAGCAATACCTCTTTCACGCCCCAATCGTAGATGGCTTTTCCTGCGCTCACGGCATCGGTATATCCGGTCAGCACCTCCATCTCATGTTCGTTAGCCTTGAGGAAGTGCACGTATTTAAGCACCTCTTTCTTCTCCGGCCAATCCACGGCAAACACATCCTTGTCTCTTACTTCCCGCAGATATCCTTGCGAGTCAATGGATACCAATCCTTTTCCCGCCAAATATCTTACCACTTCCAAGGAGAAATCATCGGCAAGCAAACTGCCCAAGTGGAAGATCTTTGAGTTGATGTTCCGCAGATATTCCACGGTGAAAGGATCTGCTTTCGCCAATACACGTTGCGTACGGTTATCTTGGTTATCTCCATAAATATTCTCGAAATAAACGGTGTGCTTACTTGGCATCACGGCTACGTCGATACCTTCGGCTCGTAGTTCCTCCACCGTTTTCATCTCAGATTCAGCCAAGGCGGTTACTAGCGTATAGTCGATATCATCGAAATGTTTTATCGCATGCGAGAAATAAAAAGATGTTCCTCCCGGCATATGGACAGTGTTTTTGGGTGTCACTACCTTATCCAAGGTGATATGTCCTACGCAGCAAAGTTCGTGTATATTCATTCTGTCAAATGGTTTTAAATAAAAGGACAAAAGTATGAATAATGTGTTTATGAGGATTCGGCTATTTTCCGTATTTTCTAGTAGATTTATCACATTTGTGATACAGATCCTATAAAGAAGGAGTGTCCGCGTCCGGTAAATACGAACGCAGACACTCCCTTATCAGATTTTGTAAGACAGGGGACTCAATCTTTCAATCAGCTCATCGCCCAACGCCCGCTTATTCACGATATGCTCTTTCACGGCAGTGACAAACGGGTTATTCACGAAATCGCCCCGGACACCCTCGAAGTCCTGCTGCTTCTCCTTGCTGGAGCCGTCCACGCCAAAGCCGGTCATAAACGTTAAGGAGAACTCCTTGTGAGCATCCTCATACAGCAACTCGTCCAAGCGAATCACGGAGTCTTGCCAACAGCGCACGAGCTTGATGATCCCGTCCGCCGAGATCGAGCGAAGATCCACCCCGTAATAGCGTTCGATCATCTCATGCACCCACGTCCACTCCAATGAATAATAGCGGCCATGTACCAAGCGGAAGAAACATTCCACCTCTCCCAGCGAGGCGATTTCCCCTTGCTCAATGTCCAGCAACAAAGCGTCTAGCGGCTCTTTCGGAAGGATCAAGCCCGCCAGGTCCAACCACTCGCCAGAACCTTTGGATTCCGTGGGGCGCAATTGCCGCCAAACCTCTTCCATCGAATGAAACTCGGTTCCCTCCAGCCGCTTGATCAAAGAGTTACCAAGGAACTTATTGATAGCCATCCCATAGAAATTCAAGGCACTCCGCAGGGAAGAACCTTTGATACGGGTATTCTGGTAATAATAAATCTCCGAGGTCTCGCCCACCAACGCTTGCAGATTCCTCAAGATATCCACCGCCTTCAGCATCTTCTGGATCGTATAAGGGCTCAATAAATTGTAGTTGATCATGTCCAAGCGCTCCGGATCCGTACGTTTATCGCGCTTCGGCCATTTCTGGGCATCACGGATCGTTCCCACGCTGCGAAGGTTGATACCCGGGACCAGATATGTCTCATCATCCTTCTCTATTAAATAGGAGAAAGGAATATCAGAAGTATCGCTATGATGATGATGGCGGCCCATTACCAAAGAGAAAGCGCCGACACGGGCCGGCCAAAGAATATACGAGTCGCTGGTAGTCTTGGAACCACGTTCCACAATCCCTTGATGGATCGGTCCCAGCTTATACATATGATTACTCTGGTTGGAGCCACTTCCCGCGTTCAAGAACGAATACATTCCCGCTATCAACAAACTGCTCTTATGCATAGACACCGTAAACGGGCCGGCGAAAATAGCGCAAGCCTCTCCGTTCTCGAAAGCGCAGTTGCTGAACAACAGGGAATCATGCGCCGAGAAGTTATGCGTCACTTGGCAAGCCTGTCCGATAAAGCAACGGATGATCTTAGCGGCATCCGCGATCCTAGCTCCCGAGGAGACAATGAAATCTTGTGCGATCACGCTATCCCCGATAAATACCGGAGCCTCCTTCTTGCTATTCACGGAACCATTTTCCAGACGTGCGCTATTCTCGATAGTCGCATAGTCGCCGATCTTCACGTTACGGATCGTACCCGTATTGACGATCTTTACCTTATTGCCGATCGTACCTTCCGCTGAGGCTACGCTATCCGTATAGGCGGTAATCATATTCCTCAACCGCTCGATCAAGACCGGGCGATGGCGATATAAGGCGATAATATAAGCCAGCGAAGCCGACAAGCCATCATAGATAGGGACCTCACGACCGCCCGTCTCATTCAAGACCGACACTTCCACGTTGTTCCCAAACGTAGCACGGCCTTCCACCAACATGACATTTATATTCTGGATGAAGCAATCATCGCCGATCCGGTAATTGGCTATATAATTCTGTACGTTCTCGATCAACACATTATCGCCCAACGTACAATTATGTAGGGTTACATGACGAAGCCCGCTATGCTTTACCAATCCTCCCGGTAAGGTAAACGCTTTACGAAAGGCTCCTAACCGAACCACTCCCGAAAAACGTACGTGGTTCACATATTCACTATCAAACACTTCAGGAACCCAAACTTGGCTCCAATCATCGGCCCGGCAAGCCTGAGATCGCAAGGTGGCGATCTCATCCGGCCGCAAATTTCTCACTTGATTCATTAGTACTAATTTTGCATGTCTCTACTCTTCGTCGTATTGCTGAAAGAGGAAGTCGTTGTAAGGGAAGCGGGTGATATGGATTTGCTTGACCCGTTCATACAACATCTCTTTCAGCTCCTCGATATTCGTACGTTCCTTGGCGGAGATAAAGATGCAATTATCTTGCAATTTCCCCATCCACGTACGTTTCAGTTCATCCAGATCGATATTCTCACGGCCACGAGGGGTCAAATCATCCTCCTCTTTCGGGACAAAGGTAAAAGCGTCCACCTTATTGAAAACCAAGATCATGGGTTTCTCGGTCTTATCGATCTCCGCCAACGTGCGGTTTACGACCTCTATTTGCTCCTCAAAAGTAGGATGTGAGATATCCACGATATGTACCAGCAAGTCCGCCTCCCGTACCTCATCCAAGGTCGATTTAAAGGATTCCACCAGTTCGGTCGGCAACTTACGGATAAATCCGACCGTATCGGACAGCAAGAACGGCAGGTTCTCGATAATTACCTTGCGTACGGTCGTATCCAGCGTAGCGAACAACTTATTCTCGGCAAATACCTCACTCTTGCTCAATAAGTTCATCAAGGTAGACTTGCCTACGTTCGTATATCCAACCAAGGCTACGCGTACCATCTTACCCCGGTTCTTCCGTTGTACGCTTTTTTGCTTATCGATATCCACCAACTCTTTCTTCAATCGTGCGATCTTATCCAAGATAATACGCCTATCGGTCTCCAACTGTGTCTCACCCGGACCACGCATACCTACGCCACCTCGTTGACGCTCCAAGTGTGTCCACAAGCGAGTCAGACGCGGCAACATATATTTATATTGCGCCAGTTCCACCTGTGTCTTCGCGTTGGCACTCTGCGCACGGCTGGCGAAGATATCCAAGATCAAGCTGGTACGATCCAAAATCTTCACCTGCAATTCTTTCTCAATATTACGGAGTTGCTTCGGAGAAAGCTCATCGTCGAAGATCACCAAGCCGATCTCATTCTCTACCACATACTCCTTGATCTCCTGCAATTTACCGGTCCCGACGAAAGTGACGGAATTCGGATAATCCAGTTTCTGGGTAAAGCGCTTTACCGCATCCACCCCTGCCGTATCGGCCAAGAAAGCCAATTCGTCTAGATATTCCTTAACTTTTTGCTCGTTTTGTTCAGGGGTAACCAAACCCACCAAAACGGCCTTTTCGGTCTGTGCCTCAGATATGATAAATTCTTTCATGCCACAAAGATATATTATTTCAATTATTTATGTATATTTGCGAGCGTATTAACTAATATAAATCAACTTAGCTATGAGAAAGAGTATTTGGCATCTATCCAGATGCGCCGCCGTTTGTACGGTATTCCTATTCGTACAGCAAGCGATCCAATCGCAAGTTTCCAATCCATCTACATGGGACAGCTTCACGCAAAGTAGTTCAAACCTATCCGTCCGGGATACGTTTCGAATGCAGACATTCGAAGGATTGGCTTCCGATAGTTGGAATTATACCATTACAGGTGAAGCCTTTATTGAAGACATCTCCGGTGTGAAAGATATTCCTAACAGCCACGGGAACCACGGGCTACGAATGCCGATGAACACGACAGTCGCTTTCGAGCATTTCACGCTAACAGATCATGAAGATATAAAAATCAGCGTACGGAAAGGCGGTATCCTTTTAAAGGAAGGGGAAGAGATGAGAGCCAGAACCTATCGGGAAGGCGAGACAAGTTATCCCCCCTTAGTAACAACCATCGGAGAAGATGGTATAAATCCATTTTTCACTACCTCAATTCCCAACAATCCCCCAGGCCTAGACCTCATCGTCCCCGCTCCCGCCGCCAATACCAGAAACGGCTATTATTACGTAGACAGCGTCTATGCCCATGGAATGATCCCCTCCTATTCCCTGTTTACGGGAGACGGTGATTGGAGCGACACGGCAAGTTGGAGCCATCTACCCGCCCTGCGTCATCGCAATGCCTTGATAAACGGGAATATCGCCGTGAACACGAATATTAACTGTGGAGATCTCTTTATAGGCGAGGGTAGTATCCGTATCTCACCTACCGGAGAACTATCCGCAAAGAACCTGACGATCTATTCCAACGATAACAGCGTGGTATCTTCCTCCTCCGCCTTGCGATCGTCCGGAACGATCGACATCGCCGGGAAAGTAACGATCGAGAAGACCTTCACCCAAAAAGGCAAATGGTACTTTATCTCTTTCCCCTTCGATGTGTACGCCTCCGGCATAGACCCGGGTTTCCAATTAGGCGACAACCATAGCGACACAAACGGTAATTACTTCTACCTACAAACGTATAACGGAGAAAAGCGAGCCAACTCACAAAGCCTATCCGACAACTGGGAGGTCATCCCACAAACAATACTCAGCACCACCCAACCTCTATTCAAGAAGAATAAAGGGTATCTCATCGCAATCGACGCTTCCGCCGATCGCCAAACCCTTCGGTTTTCCTCGAAAGCAGGAGATATCCCTATAGATTTCGGGAAAAGCGGACAAGCGTCTATCCAGATAACCATAAACAGCCAAAGTACCAACCAGAACCACAACGGTTGGTTTCTATGCGGCAATCCGCTGCCAAGCCCTTTACCTCTCGCTCAAATAGAACCCAATTCCTCCTTAGACGGATACATATATATATATGATGGCTCCAACTACCAATCTTATGCGATCGGTAGCGATTTCGCCATCCCGCCCTTCTCCGCCTTCTTTGTCAAAGCCAGCAAGAACACCCTTTTATCCGTGCATAGCGCCTCCGAGCCGGCAAGTTACAAATTGGTATCAACGAAAGCCCCCCTGTCTTTCCCTACCTCCGAACCTCAAGCCCGGCAAGAAACCCTGGTTTCTAACCTCGCTCCTTCATCCCCGGAAGTAAGGTATCACGTAGAAAGCAAGACTTTATTGCTGGAGAATCTCCCCTCATCAGGTAAAGTAGAACTATTCACACCGGCGGGTGTACGGGTATTCGCGCAAGCGGTGCAAACCGGAAATTCCACCCTTCCGCTTGCCCTCCCACAAGGTTTATATATCTTGATTATTCAGACGGAACAGGATCGGGCACAGTACAAGTGCGTTTTAACCCCCTAAAACCCGAAACAATCTTATATCTTTGCCCTGTTCTTAGAATGAAACGAATATGAAGAAGATCAATATCACAACAATTGCCTTACTCGTCTACTTAATCGTAATGAGTATCATCGGCTGGCCGGGAAACAACCCGGAGAATAACTATACCGAATATTTCTTGATAATCGGAGCCACACTCGTTGTCATCATCCTTCTACGCTATCTGCAAGTCAAGCGCATGAGAATGAGGGGAAAATGGGATAAAGAAGATAAGCCTGCCAAGCCCTAAAAAGCACGGCATATTACAATGCCCATCATAAGGTGCTAACAATGCCCATCATAAGCACCTTACGATGGGCATTGTTAGCTACTTACGATGGGCATTATACTGTTATTGTATATTTCTTGAAAACTACTCACATAGTAGTTCGCTTTACTATCTATAGAAACAGCGATTACTATGAATAGAAATACGAAATTCTATAGATAGTAATCGGCATCCTTATCGGCGTTCTTTTGTTAACACCTAATTATCAAACAAGTAAGTCTCAACTTCAATATATTGGACTTATTGTATTTTTTAAGGATCAAATTTGGTGCCGCTGCCCTGTATGGCTAAAGAAATACGCAGACGAACGCAGACTTATTCTAATGTTATAATTTATCTTTCAAGAACCGTCCGGTATAGGAGGCCTCGCAAGCCGCTATCTCCTCGGGTGTACCGACACAAACCAACTGCCCGCCGGCCTTTCCGCCTTCCGATCCTAAATCGATCACATAGTCCGCGCATTTGATCACGTCCATATTATGCTCGATGATTAACACGGAATGGCCTTTCTCAATCAAGGCATTGAACGCTTTCAACAAAGTCTTGATATCATGGAAGTGTAGGCCGGTCGTAGGTTCGTCGAAAACGAACAAGGTAGGTTGCTGCTTCTCTTGACCCAAGTAATAAGCCAGTTTCACACGCTGGTTCTCACCACCGGATAAAGTAGAGGAGGTCTGTCCCATCTTGATATAGCCCAAACCCACGTCTTGCAGCGGTTTCAGGCGTTTCACGATCTTCTTCTCTTGGGAACCGGAACCTTTCTCGAAGAACTCGATCGCTTGATTCACGGTCATTTCCAACACATCGTATATATTAGCGCCTTGATACTCCACGTCCAATACATCCTGCTTGAAGCGTTTGCCGTGGCAAGTCTCGCATTCCAAGGTGATATCCGCCATAAACTGCATCTCCACCGTGATCTTGCCCTCGCCCTTACATTCCTCGCAGCGGCCTCCTTCTTTATTAAAGGAAAAATAGGCGGAGTTATATCCCAATTGCTTCGCCAAGGGCTGCTCGCCGAACAGTTTACGAATCTCGTCGTAAGCGCCGATATACGTCACCGGGTTCGAGCGGGAACTCTTTCCGATCGAGTTCTGATCTACGAACTCGATCGCCTGTATCATATTCAAATCTCCACGGATACCGGAGCAATCCACGGCCAAGCGGGCGGCATCATCCAAATGGCGTTTCACGCCCTCGTAGAAAATATCACGAACCAAGGAACTTTTGCCCGAACCGCTCACGCCGGTAACCACCGTCATCACGTTTAAAGGGAACTTCACGTTTACGCCCTTTAAGTTATTCTTCCGGGCTCCTGTCACTTCTATATAATTATTCCACGGACGGCGATAAGGCGGGATCTCGATCTGATCCTCTCCCGTCAGATAACGTACCGTATGGCTATTACTACTTTTCCGGAGGTTATTCACATCGCCTTGATAGACGACCTCACCTCCCAAACGTCCCGCTTTCGGGCCGATATCGATGATATAATCCGCCGCACGGATAATCTCCTCATCATGCTCCACCACGACCACGGTATTCCCCAAAGCTTGCAACTGCCGCAATACCTTGATCAGCAAATCCGTATCCCGGGAATGCAGACCGATGCTCGGCTCATCCAAAATATACAACGAACCCACCAAACTACTACCCAACGAGGTAGCCAGATTGATACGTTGGCTCTCTCCTCCGGATAAAGAGGCCGAAAGGCGATCTAAAGCCAGATAACCCAACCCCACATCCAACAGGAATTGCAAGCGGTTATTGATTTCCGTCAGCAAACGCTTGGCGATCGCCGCATCCGTCTCGTCCAGTTCCAGCCGATCAAAGAAAACCTTAGCCTCCGACACCGGCATCGTTACCAGCTCAGCGATATTCTTGCCGCCTACCTGCACATACAGCGCCTCCGGCCTCAAACGGCTTCCCTTACAAACCGGGCAAGTCGTCTTTCCCCGATAGCGGGCTTGCATCACCCGGTATTGTATCTTATACAGATTCTCTTCCACGAACTTAAAGAAATCGTCGATACCATGCAGCCCTCTCGCCCCATGCCACAACAGATCCTTTTCTTTCTGCGTCAAGTCGTAATACGGGCGGTGGATCGGGAAGTTATGCTTCTCGCTCTTCACGATAAAGTCTTTCAGCCATTCACCCATCACCTCGCCTTTCCAGCAAACCACGGCTCCTTGATAGACCGACAAGCTTTTATCGGGCACCACCAGATCCTCATCAATGCCCAGCACCTTACCGAATCCCTCACAGGTCGGACAAGCGCCCAACGGATTATTAAAGCTGAACATCATATCGGTAGGCTCGTCGAATATCATGCCATCCGCCTCGAACTTCTTCGAGAATTCCTTCACGGCCATCCCTTCCTCCGCATAAATACGAATCAAACAGGTACCATGGCCCTCAAAGAAAGCGGTATCGGCCGAATCCGCCAAACGGCTTTTCAAGGTCTTATCGTCCGATACCGTCAGACGGTCTACCAACAACTCGATCGGGTAAGACAGCAACTCCTCGCTCGCCAGCACCTCCGAGATACGATATACCGTATCATTCACCGACAAACGGGCATATCCTTCCTTCCGCAAGATCTCCAGCTGTTCCTTCATATCCCGGCCTTCGGGCAAGACAACCGGGGCGAATACGGCAAAACGAGTTCCCTCGGGATATCGCATGACCTCCTTGATAATATCGCTCACCTGATGTTTTTTCACCTCGGTACCGGAAACCGGTGATATCGTCTTCCCGATACGAGCATATAACAAGCGCAAATACTCATAAATCTCGGTAGAGGTACCCACCGTGGAACGCGGATTACGCGTATTCACCTTCTGCTCGATAGCGATAGCGGGCGGTATTCCCTTAATATAGTCGCATTCCGGCTTACTCATCCTCCCCAAGAACTGGCGGGCGTAAGCGGATAAGCTCTCTACGTACCGGCGCTGCCCCTCCGCGTAAAGGGTATCGAACGCCAACGATGATTTTCCGCTTCCCGACAGCCCGGTTATCACCACCAGCTTGTCTCTCGGGATCTCTACATCTATATTTTTCAGGTTGTTGACACGTGCCCCCTTGATGAAAATAGAATTGCTCTCAGACATATTACCTTTCTCTTTTTCTTTAACGCAAAGATAGCCTTTATCGGCAAACGAATAAAGCATGTACCGGTTTTTTCGGATAATATTATTACGAGAGCTATTCAAGATCGGCATAATGTGGTTATTTTGTAAATAAGGGAACCAGATGTTTCATTATTTACAGGGAATCTCCTACATTTGTTGAAAATTTCATAGACAAATATAGAAAGGGACTCATGTACATTAAATATCTTCGCTTCTTGGTCGCGATTCTTTTTTGCGCGATCACTTCATGTTCAACCGTTCGGGAGATGTCACGCCCCATCGCCCATGTAGGCAAGGAAGCTAAGCGAGAGTTTAGAGGCGCGTGGATACAGACCGCCTTCCAAGGTGAATATAAGGACATGACTCCCGCACGGATGAAAAAAGATTTCATCCGGAAGCTTAATTATTTGCAAGCATGCGGTATCAACGCCATTATCTTCCAAGTACGCCCCGAGGCGGACGCTTTCTATAAATCGGACATTGAGCCGTGGAGCCGCTTCTTCACCGGAGAGCAAGGCCTAGCCCCGGCAGGTGAGTTCGACCCGATGGCCTTCCTGATACAAGAATGCCATAAGCGCAACATGGAGTTCCACGCCTGGTTGAATCCTTACCGGGTGAGCACGGCGGGAAATACGCGTTTCGCCGATTCCCACATCTATCATCAGCATCCCGAATGGTTTGTCACCTATAATAAACAAATCCTTTTCGACCCGGGATTGCCGGAGAGCCGCCAGTTCATCTGCCGGGTAGTGCGTGATATCGTGAGCCGTTACGACGTGGACGCGATCCATATGGACGATTATTTCTATCCCTATCCCGCGGCGGGCATGCCTTTCCCGGATGATAACAGCTTCCGGAAATACGGCTCGCACAAAGGCTATAGCGAGGCGCGAAAGAACGACTGGCGACGGGATAACGTGAATACCTTGATCCGGGAATTGAAACGTACCATCTTGCTCACCAAGCCTTGGGTACGCTTCGGCATCAGCCCCTTCGGTATCTACCGCAACAAGAAAAGCACCGCGGACGGATCGGGTAGCAATACCAACGGCCTGCAAAACTACGACGACCTCTATGCCGACATCACCTATTGGGTGCAGCAAGGCTGGATCGACTATAACATCCCCCAGATCTATTGGGAGATCGGACACCCGGCGGCGGATTACATCACGCTTATCAAATGGTGGGACAAAAACGCCAACGGGGGGCATTTATATATCGGGCAAGACGTGGCCCGCACCATGAAAGCAGGCCAACTGACCCGCAAGATGCGCTACGAACGTGCCTTGCCTCACGTGAGCGGCAACTGCTTCTGGCCCGCCAACGAGATTCTATGGAACAACAAGGGCATAGCCGACAGCCTGAAACGGAACTACCACCGCTACCCGGCCCTCATCCCCGCCTATACCCATATGCACAACCGCCCGCCAAAAGGCGTAAGCAAATTAAAGACCGAATGGACGCCAAATGGCTTCCTCTTGCATTGGACCGCGGAACAAAGCCCCACGAATCCCGAGCTAGCCTCTTATTTCGTGGTCTATCGTTTCAACACAAAGGAGCCGATAGATACGAGCGATCCCTCCAAGATCGTGGCTATCACCCGGGAAACCGGTTGCTTGATGCCCTACGAGAAAGGCAAGATCAAATATTATTATGTGGTGACCGCCGTAGACCGTTTCCATAACGAGAGCGAAGGCAAAATAAAGAAAGTGAAATTATAAAAACGATCCGGACCATGTTAACAGATCATCGCTGTACTAAATATACGGACTGTTCCTCTTGTAGCTTCTACCAGAGGGATATCTTTAAGTACCGTCTGTATCCGAAAGGCTACACGCTTCCGCAGACAAGATGCATGCAAAACATGGTCTACTTCTTACTAAAGGGCGAGATCTGGATGAATAGCGAGGAGCATCCGGACACCACGTTCCGCGGTGGGCAGTTCGTATTGCAACCGATCGGCTCGAAAGTGGAGTTCAAGGTCCTTGAGCATTCCGAATGTATCCTTTATTTCTTCGAGCGTCCGCAAAACATCTGCGACGATCGTTTCCATAAAGGGATCAACTTCGTGGAGAGCGAGCATCCGCAACCGATCATCCTCAACATGGTTCCCCCGATGGCATTGTTCTTCGAGAGCATGAGGCGTTACTTAGACGACGACTTGAGATGTTCCGGCTTGATGCAAGCCAAACGTGCCGAGATGGTCTACCTCCTCAACTGCTATTATCCCCTCAAGGAGCTTGCCGCCTTCTACGCGCCGATCTACCGCTATAGCCACAGCTTCCAGTATTTCGTGATGCAGAACTACCAGAAGGCGAAAGACGTGGAAATGTTCGCCCAGATAGGTGGCTACAGCGTGCCCACCTTTCGCCGTATCTTCAAGGAAACGTTTGGCGAGCCTGCTTACCAATGGATGTTGAAACGCAAATGCCAGGATATCCACAACGACCTTATCATGACAAAGCTTACCATATCCGAGATTTGCTACAAGTACGGCTTCGAGTCGCTTTCCAACTTCTCGCACTTCTGCCGGACCAACTTCGGTAAGTCTCCCCGCTCCGTACGCTCTCTAAAAGAAGAGAACTCATAATATTCAATGTTTCTTTACTATTTTCCCAACATTTGCAACTCTTTGAATAAAAACCACAATTCCACCCTTTAACATTCTCTATACATTTGCGTCAGAAGATCAATAATAATTGATTTTCAAAGGACATAAATTATGTATAGGTACAATAGAACAGGTATAATCTTAAAGATCTCGATCATTCTTCTTCTGACCACGAGTTTAACGATAAAATGTAGTTGCCAGAGATCTAACGAACCGAAAACTGAAAACACCGGCTACATCACCTACACCCTTCGTTGGGACAGCGTGATACCTGGTTTTCCGGTGCCGGAGAAACTTCGTTATTGCGTCTATTCGTCGGAGGGCGGACCGATGATACAGACAGATGGAGATGCGAAGGGCATCACCTTATTCTTACCACCGGATAAATACAACGTATTGATTTTTAATTATGACGCGAAAAACATAGAGTTTCGCAATATGTCAAAGTTCGAGGAGGCGGAAGCGTATATTTCCTCAACAGCGAATGAGAAAGTATGTCAAGACGAGGCAATTCCATTCTATGTCGCTTCCATCCGTTCAGAGGAAATAAAGGTGGATATGAAAAACCATAAGGAATTGATTTTGTCGCCGGTTCTTCTATCCAAGGATACCTCTTTGAATTTAAGTAGTAACAAGAAAAAGGTTGCCAACAGTATCAACAAGCTAAAGAAAACAAGTATCCAATGAAAGAATGCCGATTATTTATCATCCTAATCTCGCTTATCCTTGGGTTGCCGGGATGTTTGAAAGAGACAATGATCGGTGAGTATGTAGACCATTGCGCTGTACGCCTCGATATAAATTGGAGTCCTTGCGGCATTGAACTGGATGGTATGACCGCACTTTTTTACCCCGTCGATGGAGGAGAGCCAAGTCGGTTTCTTACCAACACGGTTACAGGGGACAAGGTACAATTAAAGAAAGGGATCTATAACGTAGTGATATTTAATCAAGCAGCTGAAGAATACAGTTATCTTACGATCGAGGGGCAAGATCAATATAACACCCTGCGGATCGTGATAAAAACGACGGAAAGTGATTGGTACACGCCCACAGAGGGAGAGCGGTTGATCTACAACCCGGAACCTTTTGCGGTAGCTACATTAGAAGGTTTCGAGGTCACACAAGAGATGATACGGGCGAGCCTTAAAGAGGGAAAAGAGTTTTCCTTAACTTGCCAGCCCACAAAGGTAGTCTTTACGACCCATTTGTCTTTGCGGATAAAAGGATTGCACAATGTCCGGAAAGCAAGGGGATCGGTCAAAGGGATGGCAGATACATATTGGATAGCGGACGGTAAAACCGGGAATAGCTTGGCAACGCAACTCGTGGATTTCCCGGAAAAGACCTTTCACGAGAATTCAACGACAGAGGGTATCTTATCCGGCTCTTACCTAACACTCGGTACACCGGGTATTACATCGAAAGCCACAGACGAGATCAATAATTTACTCACGTTGTCAATCCTCTTGGTCGATAACAAGACGGTAATCCAGAAGCAATATAACATAACACAACGTGCCACAATTAACAATGACACAAAAGAGATTGAAGTTATGCTCGGCACCGGAGTTGACCCGGATCAGGAGGAAACACCCGAGGACATTCCATTGGAATTACCGGACGTAGAACCGGCTAATAACGGTGGCGAAGGAGGATTCGACGCTAGTGTAGATAACTGGGGAGATGAAGTAGATATCGTACTCCCCGCATAAATTAAAATTGAAAATAGTAACAACATAAAACAACACAAAAAACTAAGTATTATGAAGACAAATTTATTCATCGCAGCATTAAGCCTAGTAGTATTGGCTGGCTGCTCAAGCGAAAACGAGATTGACACATTGGTATCTAAGAGTGATAATGCGATTAATTTCGGAACTTATGTAGGGAAACAAACGAAAGCTTTAGATAAAGGAGCCTTTAATGAGGGTGATAAATTCGGGGTGTCAGCATATTATGGCGATGGAACTTTCGAAGCAAATTTCATGAGTAATGAGATTATTAGTACAACAGATGGCTCCACTTGGACCTATACCAATACGAAATATTGGCCAGAAGATAAACATGTTTCATTTGTAGCTTATTATCCGAATTTGACAACTGCCCCTACAATAACTGGAGGTGCAACAGAAATTCCTTTTACCGTAGATAGTGATGCTACAAAACAGGTTGATTTCATGTGGTCAACAGTTCAGATGGCCACCAAATCAGATAAGAATGGAACTGCAATCAATGGAAAGACAAACGACACAACAGGTGCCATAAGCGTTCCTTTTGTATTCCAGCACGGGCTTTCAAGAGTTCTGTTTAAAGCACAACTCGGCGCTTCTTCCTATGCAGGTGTAACGATTAACATTACTAATGTGACGATTAAGGACATTAATAGCACTGGAACATTTACAATTCCCTCAACTTTAGTAGTCGGAAGCTGGGGTAGCTTATCAGAAACAAAAGATTATACAGCTTTAAACTCTAGTACAACAATATCCAATAATACTGCAACTCTAATAGGAAACTCATTACTAATGATTCCTCAAGATGTAGCGGATAAAACGATTGAAATCACTTATAATCTTGTTTATGCAAATCCCGAACTAACAATACCTAATACTAAAACGATTACTTTAGCCGCTAGTAGCAAATGGGAGATAAATAAGCAATATACATATATATTCACCATCTCATTAGATGCTGTTGATTTAACAGCTACAGTCGATTCGTTCGATGCGACTACTGCTGACATAGAATTATAGACTTACCTTTGAATAATTATATTTATTCAAGTAGTATAAGAATAAGTTAATTAAAAATCCAATATACTCGAATGTTCTTTTCAGTTCATTCGAGTATATTTCATTCTATTACAATAAATACTAATTATTGTAAGCACATCCGATATATAGTATAGATCGCTCAAAAAAACGCCACAATAAGACAAACAACAAAGGCCATTCCATTAGGGCAACGAACTCGCTCCTACCTTTTTGCTTAACACAAGCCATCCGGCTCATGCGGAATAGTCCGTGGACGGAACAGTTACTGACTAATATTGATTTTATAAAACACACTTGATATTCTCACTTTTTCTTCACCCAGGATGAGAAAACGTGTTCTTTTTGAAAGACCTTGTTCCATCCGTTTTTTCGGGTGTATGGGAATGAAGGAGGAATCGGCACTTGATACTTGGCAAAGTGGCTATCGATGAGCAAAGCGATAGGGCTACTGATGCAAGTTAGCGAGTAAGTCCAGCCTATTCCATCCCCTGCGAAAGGCACCATTCCAATAAAATCTTTCTTCTTCATAAAGTCATAAAAAAATCATTATCTTTGTCAATCCCAGTTTAAATTACATAAAGTCATAAAATGGAGACTATCATAAATCATATTCATATAAGCAACTTTAAGTCACTCAAAGACGTGACTTTAGACCAATGCCGAAGGATCAACTTGATTATTGGCAAGCCGAATGTAGGTAAAAGTAATCTATTGGAAGCGATGTCCTTGTTTTGTCTGCCCTATTTGAAATATACCCGGAAAAGGAGCATCCAGCAGTTTATCCGTACGGAAAATGATGCGGAGTTGTTTTTCGACGGCCATGTAGATAGTCCTATTTCATTGAAGACGAACAGGGTTAACGTAGAAGTTAAAATGGATAATATGGGACTTCTTTATTCGCAAACTAATCCGGCTCATCCTGCACAAGATGTAGCTTTTACTATTTCCAACTTGACGATACCCGCCAAGAAGAATATAGATATTCCGACGGCAAACCCTTTCAAATGCTATTTCTATCCACCCGCTTTTGATAAGGAGAAGTTACCGATTCCTTTCCTATTACCTCCGGGAGGAAGCAATTTGATGAATATCGTTTCCATGATGCCCAAGTTGAAAGAAGAATTAAGAACTATTTTCAACGACTATGGCTTGAAATATGTCTTCGATACCAATAGCCAAGAGATTAAAGTAATGAAAGAAAAGAAACCGGGAGAGATATTTTTAATCCCGTTTCATTCCATAGCCGATACCCTGCAACGTATGATTTTCTACAAAGCGGCTATTGAAAGTAACAGTGAGTCCGCATTAGTTTTTGAAGAACCTGAAGCCCACTCATACCCTCCTTTCATATCAAAGGTAACGCAAGATATTATTCAATCGGACAGAAACCAGTTTTTTATAACGACACACAGTCCTTATGTGGTTAACGATTTTCTGGAATTGCCGAATGACGAACTTGCCATTTACCTAATTGACTTTAGGAATGGGGAAACTTTCGTAAAAAGAGCCAGTGACACAGAAGTACAAGAAATGTACGAATATGGTATCGACCTGTTTTTCAACACTGAAACCTTCTTAAGATAATGGCAGAGCTTTACATAATTCCGGAATGCTACGTCGATACAAACCTAATCGAGACGTTGGTCCCCACCACAAAGGGATATAATCATCAGAAAGGCTGTAACAACATCGTTAAAGTGATGAAAGAAAAGTTATCGGATAAATTCGCGGTGGGAATAGTGGATAAAGATAAACGACAGATTAGTTACGTCAACGAATTTGTGGAAATAGGACATACGGACTCCCTGTACTTTTACAAACACCCGGACAAGGCTCATTTCTTAATAATGATCGATCCGGCCGTAGACCGCTTTATCTTAAAATGCGCTAAGGAAGAGAACGTTGAGATGAAACAATTCAATCTTTCAGATGAATTGAAATCGTTTACGGCACAGACAAAGCAAGTATCAAGCAAAGAGGATACGAACTTCAAAAAGTTATTTCATGAAATTAAGAGCGCAGAAGAAGTGACAATTCTAAGGAATGCCATTAAATATTTGAAAGAAAAGCAATATAGTTCTAACAGCGCAGATATGAAAGCCCTTATTAACGGATAAATATTATTTATCCGTTAATTCACGTGTAAACTTACATAAAAAACAGGATATACAAAAGGAAAAAGATATCTTTGCGCCATTAATTAATGGATCGCGATTTATGAAGATTAAATACCTTGCCAGTTTGTTCCTGTTGTTCTTCGCTCTCGTAGCTTGCGACAAAGAGGATCCGATTATCAATACACCCGCCACCCGTACGGTACTGCTCTACTTAGCGGGCGATAATAGCCTAAGCTCGTACTCCCTGCAAAACATCGAGATGATCAAAAAAGGGCTCTTGAAGGATGGAGTAGACAATGGTAACTTATTGATATATTTGGACAACCGATCGGAGGCTCCCCATCTTTTCCAATTAAAGCTGGAAGCCGATACGATCCGTCAGATCGAGATCGAGGAGTATGACAAGAACCAGAACTCGGCCTCTACGAAGACGCTAACGCAAGTGATCGACAAGACCATAAGTGAGTTCCCGTCCGATAATTACGGGCTGATTCTTTGGAGCCACGGAAGCGGATGGCTGCCTTCCGATATCCATGGCTACCTTCGTTCCTTCGGGCAGGATGGCAGCGATAACTTCATGGAGATCAATGACCTCTCCTCCGCCTTATCGAACTATCATTTTGATTTTATCCTTTTCGACGCTTGCTATATGGCATGCGCCGAGGTGGCTTACTCGTTCAGGGGATGTGCGGATTATATCATCAGCTCGCCTACGGAGATCCTGGCGAATGGATTCCCTTACCAAGATATAATGGGCGATATGTTCAAGGAGGAAGCGGACGTGGTGGATATAGCGACACGATTCTATGAGCATTACAAGAATGACACCTATCCCTACGGCACGATATCCGTCGTGAAAAGCGCGGCGCTGGATGAGCTTGCCGCTATCAGTCGTGAGATATTCAAGGATAAGACGGAGACGGATCTTTTCGCCATACCCGTGAACAACTTGCAGATAATGGAATATTTAACGCCTCATTATCATGCCTTATACGATTTTGATGATTACGTCGGCCAACTGGCTACGACGGCACAATATGCCAAATTCAAACAAAACCTCGACAAGGCGGTGATTTATAAAGCGACAACCCCAAAGAGTTTCTACTCCTACCCCTATCCTTCGGGTACTCCTTTACCGATCAACAAATTCAGTGGCTTGTCCATCTATGTCCCCCAAGAAGCCTTGCCCAAGCTCAACGAGTGGTACAAGGATCTTGAGTGGTATAAAGATGTATACCAATGACTAAAACTCACCTCTGAGCCAGCGTTTGCCACGTGAACTTATTTCACTAAGAACACTTCCTTATATCGCTTTACCCGTCCTTGAGGATGAACGAGTTCCGCATAGAAAATATAAACGCCCGTTCTCATCTTGGTGCCATTCGCCGCTAGGCCGTCCCAGGTTAACTCACCCTCTATCCCTAGCAACTCATGGTTGGTGATCTCGCGGATACGCTTTCCCGCCGTGTCGAACACCCAAGCCCGGCAAGTATAGCCGGATTCATCCAGATGATAATGAATCGTATATTCCTTCGTTATCTCAGAATAGGCGGGAGCTTCTATCCCCGTGGCCTCGCCCCCACCCGGCGTACCGTGTTGGGAATTTCGATAGCCGGGCGTTCCGTATCCCGCCGTAGCCGAAGCCGAGGTCCAATTCGTCTCCTCCCGCGAGTCTCCATCCGGGTCTATCCGTTCCAAAGCGACCCCTTTCTCATTCTTCACGGAAGGGGCATGCCATTTGGATGAATAACAAACCTCGTCGATCACCTCCTCCTCCTTCGTGCCGAACAAGACCAGCGTAGCGGAAGTATTCGCCAAGACCGGAAGTTTTACTTCATGCGAGGCATCCGGCGAAGAGATCAGGTAAAAAGCACTCACCCCCTCTATCTCTTTAGTCAACAACGCATAACCTTGCGGCTCTAACGAAGAGGCGATAGAAGATAAAGGATAATGCGTACTCAATGTTCCATCGGATTTACGGGTAGCGACAGACAGTCCGGCCAAAGGCAATGCCCGGTCCGAACGGTTATAAAGCTCGATATACTCACTCCCTTCCGGGAAAGGATTTGGCAACAACTCATTAAAAACGATCTCATTGGGCAAGACTATGATACTCGTGGGGATATCCGGTTCATCGGGAGTGTCCGGGCGATCCGGATCCTCCGGCTCAGCGCCAGGAGAAGAGTTAGCCGAACCCGGTGTGCCTCCTCGCTCATCCGTAGATAAATAAAGACCGGTATCAGAACGTTCCCAAGCGATGCCGGCTTTCGCTTTCTCATAAGCAATCCGGTCGATCTCCTTACCGGAGGGATCTACCAAAGCCAGCTCCTTCCCCGTATTCGCCAAGGAAGCGGGGAATTTATCCAAGGGCATATCTTGTCCCGAATCGTCAATATGGATATCTCTTCCCGAGCGATACAATACCACAAATTCATCCGCTTCCAGCGAGGCGGCGGTTAGCTCCGTGGACTTAGTGCCATATAGGAACGTCCAACCCTTCAAGGAAATCGTCTCATCTGTCGTATTATATAATTCCACATATTCCGTCTCTGGAAAAACGGTTTGTCCTTTCGGATCCGCCATTACCTCATTAATAAGGATACTGCCGGAGGCGAAAGAAGGGGTTTCCGGGACATCCGGAGTATCCGGGTCTTCTTCCTGTTTCAATACGATTTGCTCCGTACGATCCGGTATCTTATTCCCTTTAGCGTCTTTTAAGCCGGAACAAGATAAAACATACTCCTTCCCCAGATCCAGTTCCTTCTCAAAACTTATATTCACGTTCGCCCTCGTATCATCCGCATAAACGGAGCGAGAAGCCTCCCCTATATCCGATATAGAGAACACGGCCTCCTCAATATCCACCGGTTTATCATATCGCAACTGAAAAACAGACGCGGAGAAAGGCTGGATAGCGCTCAATTCAGGCACAACAGGATCCTCCGGTTCAACGGGATCAACGGGATCAACCTCTGATAGTGAATTGATAGAACCGGGAGTACCTCCCCGGCTATCTTTCGATAAGTACAAACCTCCCCCCGAACGTTCCCAAGCTATCTTCTTTTTCGCCTTACCATACGTGATCTCATCAATAAGGATATCAGAAGGGCTGTATAACGCTAAGGTTTTCTCTCCTGCGTTAGCCAAATTTCGAGGAAATCCATCCAAAGGTAATCCCAAGCCTCCCTCATCGATATGTATATCTTTTCCAGCATGATATAGCACTACATAACCATGAGCGGAAAGTAAAAGCGACGTTAGCTTCGTTGACTTTCCAGCATACATAAATTGCCAATCAGCCAACTGGATCGGTTCGTCTGTCGTATTGTACAATTCCACATATTCTGTTTCGGGAAAAACGGTCAACCCTTTTGGATCTGCCATGATCTCATTAATACGGACTGTCCCTTTTTGTTGGGAAAACACACAAACAGGAAGTAAAAACGCAAGAAATAATAATAATTGTCTCATAGCTATCTGATTTTAGTTGTAAATTCACTATCTTTGCGCCCTAATAACATATAACTGTAAACTAAGGGGCATAAAAAAGGCTTAAAAATAAAAGACCCTTCCGCACAGCAAAGTTATAACTATTTTACATTATTCAAATTAAATCAGTGCTCAAAATGAAAGTAGCAATTGTTGGTGTAAGTGGAGCCGTGGGACAGGAGTTCCTGCGTGTACTCGACCAGAGAAACTTCCCGATGGATGAGCTGGTACTTTTTGGCTCATCTCGTAGTGCCGGACGTGTTTATACCTTCTGTGGTAAACAGTATACCGTTAAGGAACTGAAGCATAACGACGACTTTAAGGGAATCGATGTTGCTTTTGTTTCGGCCGGAGGTGGTACTTCCAAGGAATTTGAGAAGACGATCACAAAACATGGCACGGTGATGATCGACAACTCCAGCGCGTTCCGTATGGACGAGGATGTTCCATTGGTCGTGCCGGAAGTAAACCCGGAGGACGCGCTAGTTCGCCCACGTAACGTGATCGCCAATCCGAACTGCACGACGATCCAGATGGTCGTAGCGTTAAAGGCAATCGAGAACCTATCTCATATCAAGCGTGTTCACGTATCTACTTATCAAGCCGCCAGTGGCGCGGGCGCTACGGCTATGGCCGAGTTGGTAAAACAATACGAGCAACTATTAAAGGGCGAGGAGCCTACGGTAGAGAAATTCGCTTATCAATTGGCATATAACGTAATCCCTCATGTAGACGTATTCACGGAAAACGGCTACACGAAAGAGGAGATGAAGATGTATAACGAGACCCGTAAGATCATGCACTCGGATATCGAGGTGAGCGCCACTTGTGTACGCGTACCGGTTATGCGTGCGCATAGCGAATCCACTTGGGTAGAGACGGAGCGTCCGATCAGCGTGGAAGAAGCTCGCAAGGCTTTCGCCGAGACTGAGGGAATCATCCTTCAAGACGATCCCGCAAACAAGGAGTACCCGATGCCGCTGTTCGTAGCGGATCACGATCCGGTTTACGTAGGCCGTATCCGTAAGGACATCAGCAACCCGAAGGGTCTGACGTTCTGGACGGTGAGCGACCAGATCAAGAAAGGCGCCGCCTTGAACGCCGTACAGATCGCCGAGTACTTGCTAAAGGTTGGCAATATCAAATAACAGGCAACTTTGTAAATTCCATATATATAGAAGCGGGATCAAGAGAATACTCTAATCCCGCTTTTTTAATGCTTACGCTATTCACTCTGACGATCCATGAACGACTTCCACATTATCGTTTCGAATTGCAAATCCGAATACCCATGTCCCTCAAATTATAAATCCAACGGATATGAATTTAAAAAACACTAAATTATCTACCACATCTGCAACTACCCGCATAGTTATTTAATTATAAGCAAGTTATTCATCGGTTGTAGATAATAAACATCTACCACTATCCTGTCTGCATCTACCACTATTTACTACATTTCAATAATCACTAGATATAGCCGCTCACTATTCGCAACCGCATGGCCCGGGGCCCGTCGGTATACAGACAGGCTGTCTGCTTGGTTATTTACAGGCTTTGTATGCTATTTAATATACTGAATAATTGATGTTTATAGTTTTTTATAGTGAAAAACAAAAGTTTTCAGCTATGAAAACATTTGTTTTGTGCTTAGGAAACATTTGTTTTCCCTATAGGAAACTTTTGTTTCCCCTAATAGAAACTTTTGTTTTCCCCAAGAGAAACACTTATTGAACCTATCGCTTTGCCTATTGACACTGTATGTTAACGTTTTTAGTTGACTACTTAGTGTCTTATTTATAAAGCAGGTTGACAGGTTTGCAACTTAGTAATAAAAGAGGTTGACCCTGTTCTGTCTTATTGATGAACGAGGTTAACCCGG
>JAQVCX010000049.1 GCA_028689545.1 Parabacteroides sp. | reverse complement strand
TCACTTAATTACTCTATATTCTTCCATTTAGCTTATCAGAAGAATATAGAGAAACAACGCTGAATGAACCTTCCTATCAAACACTTACTGTATTCTTCCGAATTTTGCCTATCTTTGCGAGATTCTCGCTATATTTGTGGAATGAACGATCGAATTAAATATACCACATGAAAGGAAAACCGCTAAATATATTGCTTTTGCTATCCCTTATTCTTTGCTTTGCCTGTTCGCCCGGCAAGAAAGAAAAGAAATATATCATCGGTGTATCTCAATGCTCCATGACGGATATTTGGCGGCAATCCATGATACGTGATATGGAAGCGGAGGCTTTAAATCATCCGGAGATCGAGCTGGTCGTAAGGGATGCCATTCAGGATAATGATACTCAGATCAGCCAGATAAAAGGCTTTATCAAGAAAAAGGTGGATTTGCTGATTATATCGTCGAATGAGACCGAGCCTATTACGCCCGTAGCTGTTGAGGCGTATAGGGCTGGTATTCCCACGATCATATTGGACCGGAAAATCAATAGCGATGAATATACGACGTATATCGGAGCGGATAATTACGAGATCGGTCGCTCGATCGGAATGTACATCAGCTCCTTGATCAAGGGGGAGACAACGATTTTAGAGATATGGGGGCAGAGAGGTACTTCCTCCGCGACAGAAAGACATGAAGGTTTTGTCGACGCGATGTCTATTGATCCGAATGTGACGATCCGCGAGTTGGAGGGGCAGTGGCATAGAGAGGAGGCGTATGAGGAAGTCTTGAGTCTGGACTCCATAGAGGATGTCGATATCGTTTTCGCTCATAATGATATGATGGCCCTAGGGGCCCGTGAGGCGATTGAGGAGCGGGATTCATCGCAGGTGGGTCACGTGGCGTTTATTGGCGTGGATGGACTCTTGGGAGGAGGCTTGGGCGTGGAGGCGGTCGCGCAGGGTAAGTTGGATGCCTCTTTTTATTATCCGACAGGTGGTGGGGTAGCTATTAAGGTGGCTTGGCAGATCTTAAGCGGACAGGCTTATACGAAAAAATATGCGTTAAGCACCGCTATGATCGATAAGACCAACGCCGGTACCCTTTATTTACAATCGGACCGGTTGGTGGAATATCAACGCCAGATCGAGAAACAGCGTGCGAACTTGTCGCAATTGCTCTCGAAATACAACTTTCTTTATAGTTCCTTGATTATTATCTTGATATTGGCGCTTTTATTGGGCGGTTCCGCCATTTACATGGTTTATATTAATCGTAAAGTGCGCCAGAAGAATCATTTGTTGAATGAGAAAAACCGTTTGGTACAACAACAGAAGGAGGAACTCTCGGTAGCGAACCGGCGCATCGAGTAAGTCACGACACAGAAATTACAGTTCTTTACGAATGTGTCTCACGAGATAAAGACTCCTTTAACCTTGATTCTCGGCCCTCTGGACAAGATGGCGCAAGACGCTCCGACAGGCGCTTTCGCGGATGATATCCGCATCGTGAAGAAGAACGCGGAACGTTTGAAACGAGTGATCGACCAATTGCTGGATTTCCGGAAGATAGAGAATAATAAGATGGGGTTGCGGATAACGAAGATGGATTTGGTCTTTTTAATCCAAGAGGTGAAATCTTATTTTAATAATCTGGCCCAGAGTAAGCGGATCGATTATACCTTCCTGCATGAAATGGATTCTCTTTTTGTCTGGGTGGATACGGACAAGATGGAGAAGATATTAACGAACTTGCTTTCGAACGCCTTTAAGTTTACCCCGGAGCAGGGGAAGATTACGATTCGTTTGCGGGAGGAGGAGACGGAGGTTGTCTTATCGGTGGAAGATAATGGAGAGGGCATTTCCCTGGAAAACCTAGCCTCCGTATTCGAGCGCTTTTTTACAAGCGGGCAAAGCTATGCCCCCGGAACGGGTATCGGACTGCATCTGACACGGGAGTTCGTCCTTATGCATAAAGGCTCGATCCACGTGGAAAGCGAGCAAGGCGAACGGACGGTCTTTACCGTTCGTATCCCGAAAGGTAAATCTCATTTTGATGAATCTTGCGTCTTTCTGTCGAACGCGACCGAGTTGTCCTCTGGTGTAGCGCATTTGGATATATCTCAAGTTCAAGAAACGTTGAATAAGAAATATGATTATACGATCTTGATCGTTGAGGATGATTTGGATATTCGCGCTTATTTGCAGCACGAGTTGTCCGGCCATTTTAATGTGCTTATAGCGGAGAATGGTATCAAGGCCTTGGATATCCTATTGAAGGAAAATGTATCATTGGTTGTCAGTGACGTGATGATGCCGGAGATGAACGGCTTCGAGCTTTGCCGCCGGGTTAAGTCGGATATGGCCCTCAGTCATATCCCGGTGATCTTGCTTACGGCTCTTTCGGATGATAGCCAACGCTTGTATGGGTTTGAGGGGGGAGCGGATGAATATATCCAGAAACCGTTCAATATCGAGATCGTGAAATTACGTATCATAAAATTGTTGGAAGAACGTAATCGTTTGCGGGAAGTCTTCTTGAAAGAAATCCAATCGCCCGCGGGGCTTTCCTTCGATGATTTGTTTATGCGTAAGTTTATCGCTTTAATAGAGGAGAGTTATAGCGATCCCGATTTCAGCATAGAGAAAGGTAGCGAGAAACTGGGTCTGTCTCGTGTGCATTTATATCGAAAGGTGAAGGAGTTGTCCGGGATTACTCCTACGGACTTTTTGCGTAACTATCGTCTGAAAAAGGCATCCGCCCTGTTGAAGCAGCGATCCGGAACGATTAGCGAGGTCGCTTATGCCACGGGATTCGGCTCGCCTGCCTATTTCTCCAAATGCTTTAAAGCGGTTTATAATATAACGCCAACCGAATTTATAGAGTCTTTGTAAAGAAACCGCTTGTACAGATGTTACATAGGGGTAACATCTGTTATTGTCCATTGAAAATAAGACTCTTATGTAACCTGTGTGATTTATCTTGTAGCTATAGTTATCGTTGTATTTATAATGATGATCTACTTTTGCGGCATCGATAAGTACGAAAGTTGTTTTTAATAGAAAGAACATGGAACAGGTGACTGAATCAAGACGTAGACCGATTGTCGTAGGAATTGGAGAATTATTATGGGATATGCTTCCTTCCGGGAAAAAAGCTGGGGGTGCCCCGATTAATTTTGTCTATCATGCGTCTTGCCTAGGTGCTGAGGGATATGCTATCAGTGCTGTCGGGGATGATGAGTTGGGAAAAGAGATCGTTGACGAGTTGGATAAGAATCATATCCAGCACTTGATCGAGAAAGTACCTTACCCGACGGGAACCGTTCAGGTGGAGTTGCAAGAAGGCATTCCTGCTTATACGATCAACGAGCGAGTGGCATGGGATCACATATCGCCTACATCCGACGCGATTGATTTGGCGGAGAAAGCGGACGCTATTTGTTTCGGTACGTTAGCCCAGCGTTCTCGTCAGTCACGGGAGACGATACAAGCTATCTCGTCTTTTGCGCCGAAAGACGCTTATCGTTTGCTGGATATCAATCTTCGCCAGCGATACTATGATAAGGAGTTGATCGAGGAGTCTTTGTACTTAGCGAATGTGTTGAAGGTGAATGATGAGGAGTTTAACGTTCTTCGGGACTTGTTCGGCTTGCCGGGATCTGAGAAGGAAGTGGCTTTATGGTTCATTGAGAAATATGGCCTTCGGATGTTTGTCTTGACCGCGGGGAGCTCTTATAGTACGATTTATACGAGAGAGGAGATCTCTACCTTGCCAACACCGGAGGTTACGGTGGCGGATACGGTCGGGGCGGGGGATGCTTTTTCGGGAGCTTTAATCATTTCGCTCTTAAAAGGGAAGTCCTTAAGCGAGGCCCATCATTTCGCTGTAGAGACAGCGGCTTTTGTTTGCACGAAAGAAGGCGCGTGGCCGGTTTATGAAGAGTAATTCGTTTAGATCATATGTGTTTAGATGTTTTGTGTTTATGCAATTTCGAGTAGGTATTACGTTTTAAAGGCAAAAAGAAAAAGATGGTTTTTGTTTTTAGGTTAAGCTAGATTGGTGAAAAATAGCTCGGCTGTTGAAGTCGGGCTATTTTTATGCCCTTCTTTTTGTTCAAATAGAAAAGCCTCGATAACCTGCAAGATCCTTCTTGCGGGCTACCGAGACCGTCCGTTTTTATCTTTTCTGATAGCTTACAATTAATAAGCTCTCTCCAATAACCAAGCGTCGTGGAAGTTAGGAGCGTATTTCGACTTGATGGCGTCACGGCTATCGGCGGCGTCCGCTTTATTGTCGAAGCTAGCGACGATCACACGCAACATCCCTTGCTCGTTCTCGCCCAACACAGCGTTGTAACCATCATTCTGCATACGTTCTTTTAAGGCGTAAGCATTTGTCTTGTTCTTGAAACTGCCGACAACAACGCTATAACGTTTCAGACGGCTAGCGTCCTCACCTTGAGCGGCGTTGATCTTTTCCGTACGAGTGGTAGCCGTAGAGGTTCTGGGTTTTGAGACAGGAGCGACCTCGACAACATCTTCCTCTTGTTCTACAACCTCAACAGGAGCTGTCGATTCTTTTTCTTTGGCCTGTTCGTAAGCAGCCTTGTACGCGCTCTGTTTAGGTTTACATGAGCCGAGTGCTAATACCATACATACAGCGGCTCCAAATAACCAAATCTTATTCATACTGTTCAGTTCTTATAATTAGTAACGCGAAGATATAAATTATATTTAGTACTTTCGCACTCAAATTGTTGATAATTTGATTATAATAATTTACCTTTGCGAAACAATACGGTAACAAGTGCTGTAACTTGTTTATTATGAATATATTAATGAGCCCTGCCTTATTACAGGAGCGACACACAAAATAGGAAAAATGCTTTATTACAGCCATGAAAAAGGCATTTTTCAGCCATTACTTTCAATTTACTTTCAAAAATTTTGAGGGTGTGGTATCATGTTTTTAACTGCCATGTGTCGAGCAATCCAAATTTATTAAAAAGTATGAGTGTTGAAATTTATCCCACCGATAAAGGCGGGTATTTGTATTTACGCATTGCCATAAATGGTGATTGCAAAGATGTCCCTATGAAGAAAAAAGTATATAAGGGGGAAATCGATAATAAGAATCGTTGCGTTTCCAGAAAGAATGACAGAAAAAACGAATTGGAGCAAATCATTGCCCCAATAAAAAACTGTTTGGAAGCTATAGCGCAGCCTTGGATAGAAAATGGCATTACCTTTTCTGCGCAAGAATTAAAGGACGAATATAAAAAGCGTACTAAAAATACTGATGGAGTGGATGAGAGTACGCTTGTAAGTAAGGCGTTCAATCAAAAAATCGAATCGTGTATTCAAAAAAAACGGGAAAAGAATGGATGCGTGCGAAGTTCTAAGGGTACGGCTGGGGCTTATAAAAGTTGCCGTACACGTCTTATCTGTTTCTGCAATGAGAAAAATATATTATGGGACAACTTTACGTTCTCTGATATTACCGAAAATTTTCTTAAAGGTTTTATTTGCCACAATGAAAAATTCGATAAGAAAAAGGGGAATTTAGGTACGGTTGCCTGCAATGTTAAATGTCTAAAGGCTATTTTTCATGAGGCTCAAAGAAATAATGTTCCCGGTATTAATAATGATGCGTGGAATAACATTCCATGCTATTCATTATCACGTAAGCAAAACCATACGATACTAACTATTCCACAGATAGATATACTTACAGCATATCGCCCTAAACCAATGACAAGGGGGCGTAAGGTTAGTTTGGATAAGTACCAATTATATATAGATATGTTTCTTTTTTCCTACTATGCGGCTGGTTTGGCCTCTGTAGATTTTTCATATCTAAAATATAGTGACATTAAAGAAGGTAGAATTTTGGTATCACGTTGGAAAACAATAGGAGGGTTTAAGGAAAAGAAGCAAGACATAGATATTGTTCCAGAGATTATCGAATTGATAGAAAAATATCGTGGTAAAACAACAAACGGTTTTGTTTTCCCTATTATCGATAAATGTGATTCAGATAAACAAGAAAGTTGCGCAGAGAAATTTCGGGTGTATGCTAATAATTATCTTGCGAGAGTATGTAAGGAACTAGGATTGCCCAAAGTTACGCTATATGCAGCCAGACATACGTACGCAACGCACCGTATTGCCTCTGGTAGCCGTATAATTGACGTGGCTAGTACAATGGGAAATACCACTAAAATAATAGAAGAACATTACTACGAGCGTACAGAAGAAGTAAGAAAAGAGGATTTAAACAGATGGGTTAATTACCGTAACCAACAGAGGATGTATGCAAAAGAATTTTTATAACGTGCTCTTGATGCTTCTTTCACCAGCTGAATCGGTCTTACTGATGGTATTGATCGATCGTGCTGGTGAGGGTGATAAGCCCTTAGTTGTGTCTTATCCGGTGCTATCAACGCTAACCAACGTTGCGCTTACCTCTATTGGAAAGCATATACAGACGCTGGAACGTTTCGGGTTCATTAAGATCGATATTGATGCTAGAACGAACGGGAACTCGTATATCGTACGCTGGAAAGAAATAGACAAGGCTGTAGGGACGCTTCAGACATTCGGCGATCTGGAAACTAGGGTAACGGAATGTAAGAGGATGCGAAAGATAGTGCTATCAAAAAACAAGTAACTTGAAAAACAAAGTAACCTCATATTTCACAGTACCTCGTAAAAAGAAGTTAGTGGAAAAATGAAGGTACATAGGAAAATGAGGTTACTAGTTTTTTCACAGTACCTCGTAAAAAGAAGTTAGTGGAAAAATGAAGGTACATAGGAAAATGAGGTTACTAGTTTTTTCACAGTACCTCGTAAAAAGAGGTAACTAGATAAAGTAAATAACATATAGTATAACTAATTAATAACAAGAAAGATGAAAGTGATAGATTTAAACACAGGCGTAAAGAAAAAAGTAACATTTGACAAGGATCACAACCCTATTTTCACGGCTGTAAACGGTGATCTTAACGACAATAAGGTAGACGTTCCAGCTGAGGGAAAAGAGGCTTGTAATGAGCTGGAAGTACCCTCTAAGGGAATGCGTCTAGAGGCTTGGTATCCAGAGTTACCAGATTTATTGTTCGGGGGTAATAAAGAGTTCTCTTTCTTTAATGCTAGCGAGTTTCAAAGAAAAAGGAACGTGAGGAAAGATATTCGAGAGTTTCTCGCTAATACTCCTTGCGTCAAAGTGTATGCGAAAAAGTTGAACACTGATAGGCTCATGAAGTTCACCGATAATGGTGATGTATTGCTTCATGAGGTTCTCGCCTTCGCATACGTTGAGTATATCGATCCAGTGTTCTCGATCTATATGCACGACCGTATGCACGAGCTATTCTATAACGGCATGGTGGTATCGGAAATCTATTTGGCGGTTGCGGCCAAAAGAAGGTTGCCTAAATCTGTGCTGGAAGAATTGATGAAATAACAAGAAAAGTTCTTTTGATTGTTTTTCTTCCAAAACCTTACGCTACTTTTTTTGATATTTTTCTTAATAGTTAGTGGGGGTGAGCCGTAGTGATACGTTTCACCCCTTTTTTTTTTCAAGGCTGGAAAACTTGCTTTGATAGGGGAGATCTGAGATACTTTCTCCTTGTTGGTGATAACTTGTATCGTTTCTGATAGAAGTGGGCTGTATGAGGCTGGAAGGCTTTATTTCTTTGAGTAATGGAAACGCAGCGATAAAATCAGTACCTCTATCATATCATCGTGCACACAATAAACAATACGGTGTTCTGAATTGATTCTCCTCGAAAAATAACCCGATAAATCATATTTCAAGGCTTCCGGTTTACCTATGCCGGTGAAGGGGTGTTCCATAATATCAGCTAACAAAGTAGAGATCTTATTCATTATCGCTTTATTACCGTTCTTCTTCCAGTAATCCAGATCCTCTAGTGCTTGTGAGGAAAAAATCATTTCCATAACTCGCCTAGATTAACTTTTGTACCTTTCCCCTCCTTGATCTCTTTTTCGCCTTCCTTGATACGCTCAACTAGCTCTGGGGAAGACATTATATATTCGGTTTCCTTGATAGCGTTATACTCATCAAGTGAGATAAGCACTACACCCATATCTTTGCCACGATTGATAATAACGGTCTCGCTATCTTCTATCACGGAATCAAAGTAACTCTTTAGGTTACTTCGAAAATCTGAAAAATTAGCCGTTCTCATAGATACTTGTTTTTTTGTACAAATATAAGTACTTGTTTGCGTACATACAAGTGCTTTAGGTATATTTTTTCGAAAAGAATATAAATAGGCTACTTAAACTTCTTAATGTATCTTTCTACTATTCATATATAACAAAGCAATAAAGAAAGGTAAAGCGTGGTAGAGTTCGCTCCCTGTTACCTTCCTTTACTTGTGGATAACGGAAAGAAAACGATAAGGCTGAAAGGATGCTAGCATTGATATTCAGCCCGTGAGTAATCTATGAGATACTAACAATATCTAAGCGAAAGCGAAATTTCCGTACAGTAGCTCGACTGTGATAACGACTGAGTGAGACGTGCGGGCGCATATATACGGCTTGCCAGATTCTACGTATATATCCGTTTGTGGGGATTGTGAACGCCTTGATTGTTCGAAAGGATAGCGCATTAAAAGTAGGGCTTCCCACACTTGTATAGAATACAAAGGATGTATTTCAAGGTCTTGATCCGGAAGGTGATTAGGGAACGTGCGCCTTATAATAACCTATTGATTGGGTGTTATATAGTTACCCTTCTCTGGTCCGTTGAACCAAGTTCAACGACTAATCCCCCGAATCAAAAAGACCTTACCTTACACCGAACCAAACCTTAACTTTTTTCTCTCTATAGGCGAATGCGGGGGGAAATATATACAGCGGCATTCCGTTTCCAGCGTTCCGGCTATCCCTCATCGGACGCTGGAACGGATGCCTTTTTTTACTATTAAAATGTATAATAATAAAAACAATAAATACACAATAATATGAGTAAATTTTCTTACAATGAGATTGCTGAAATTTCAGAATCATTTTTCAAACTTTTATGCCTTGATCTCAACCAATCTGATATGTTTTCTGGGATCTGGGTAAGCGATAATCTTTTAAGTTTTGATATGCTTTTTCCTGTAAAGTTAACGCTTGACGATATGCGGGAAAAGTATGAGCTAGCCGCTAAAGTTCTCTCAAACCTAGATGCGGAAAGCGTTTCGTTGAGATTAATAAAAGGTGATGGTGTTCATTATATCGCCGTAAAGACGTGGATAGAATAACTGAGAACCAACTAACTAAATGACAATGAAAGAATTTATACAGCTAACTAAAAGCGAGAAAGAAAAGCTAGGATTTAAGCGGATAATGACACAAGAAGACTTTGTGAAAATATTACAAGAACTAGGCTATCTTTATCACACTAACTACACCGTTGGGAAATTCGCCAACAAGAACGGATACGAAAAGTTCAAGAAAACCTTTAGTGGCCGCATTATCACACTGTACAAAGAAAAGGGAACACCAACACCGAACCTTGTGAGAAAAACGTATGATTTAGAAAACGCATAATGTTGATTACTTTTTTTGGCCGTCTATACTTCATTGTGTAGACGGTTTTTTTATGTCTTGAAAATCATATCGTACGACATATATAGACGCTGGGTGTGCCAAATACTCTTATTCCTTTAATCGTGCATTTATCTGAACCTCTTTCCTTTAATTACTTCCAGATTGTAACAAATATATACATATATGCTTATTATATGTAATAAATACATATTGCAAGCTTATAAATTGTTATAATATGCCAGCCGTAGATCGCATTTTGCCACATTCCCCATGAAAAGGATATGTTTATTTAACTGATTATTATAACCTTACCCAATTTGATAGGCTCTTATGTTTCGTGTGAAAAACGGCGTAAAAAATCCCTCAACACCTAACCTTGATGGCTGGTGCTGAGGGATTATTGTTTATGGGCTATTCCGCTTTTTGGCGGAAACTTTGATTCTCAATGTTTTGACTGAGCCGAATTTCTGGCTGAGCTAGGCTAACTCTGAATCTCCCGCTATATCCAGTAATGCCGCCGCCAACATATCCTTGAATCTCTCTATGTCGTTCAAATCTGCTCCCGTAACTGATCCGATCTTTATGAGACTGTCACATTGAACCGTTGGTCTACCTTGTTCGGGTACATTGCTGGTTGTTACCGCTTTTGGTCGTAGATAGGGATCGTTCGAGTTCTTGGTCGTATCGTTTATTATTTGCTGAGGCGATTGTATCTCAACTTTTTCAACGCTGGGAACTTTGTCCTTCAGTGCGTTTATTTGGTCTTGTACTGTCCCCTTTGTTCGATCTATTCGTACGTTTTTATTCGAATATATTTCAGTACTTTCAGAATCTAATAGAGACACTGGAAGACTTGATCTTAAACGTTCTAACATATCTATAGAATATATACCTTTATTTGCGATTGTATTTAGCCCTTCCTTGATCTTCTTTTTCTTATCCTCATTTGTGATTGTTTGGTTCTTGAATGTGGGGTCTATTCCGGTTTCTAGCTGGAACAACTTGAACGCCTCAACGCTTTGAATCTGTTGACCTAATAATGTCTTCTCAATGAAAGAAACACGTGATTGGTCGAGTTTCCGGAACTCCTTTAGTTTCTGGTTGTACGGTTCGGCAAACTCCAACAATGCCTCATCATTTCCTTCAGTAACCATGCTAGGAGTTATACTGGATAAATCTCTATCATCGAATATCTTATATTCTCCAGATTTCTTTCCTAGGTAATGCTGAGGTGTTAACTCCATCGCCTTCATATAGCTATTGCGTGAACGCAACAATTCCAGCGCTGTATTGATGGGTAAATTTGCTATGTTACTGAAAAAATCCTCTGAGTTCGTATATTGTACCGTAGCCTCATCTTGACCTCTAAGCCCTAGATATTTAACACGTGAAAGATATTCGTTTGCCGTTCCCATCGCTTCAGTATCTCCTAGCGACTGGAAATAACTCTTACTTGTTCCTTCTTCTTTTATGGCGTAATTAAACGTACCATTAATTCCCGGCTGAAGTTCTTTCATTTTCTCCTCGATCTGCTCGAATGCGCTGTTTACTCCCTCCTTGGCTAAATAAGACTTTCCCGCAAGTAAGGCGAAGGCTGCTATTGCTACCTTTACCACTCCCGGCACGGATCTAAGCGAGCCGATAAGACCCCCCAAAGCACCGTCTAAGCCGCCAACGTTCCTAGACGCACCTAATACGCTACCACTGATTCTATTAACCCCCTTATAGATCGCACCACCTACAACAAGGTCTCCTAACCAATACCAATTGTCCATCACCCAATTCCCTAGTTTCCCTAGCTCCTTTACAAGTAATAGAATACCGCTTCCTAACTGGGATAACGCCTCAACTGTTTCGGGCTTCCCTAGAGTATTGGTTAAGTCTTCCAGCATCTTCTTTATTTCTGGTTGCAACGGTTCAATGGCTTGCAACCCCGATTCAGAGAAGGCTGAGGTTACACGTGCCCACTGTCCAGCAATGGTTTCCAGCTGTTTATCGTTCGCAACTGATTGGGCAAATCCCGTAGAAATCTTACTCTTTTGTACAAGGGCTGGTAGCGTCTTTAAGGATGCGAGAATATTGTTCGCCGCATTGCCGCCGATAACATCAAATACAGTCTGAATGTCTTGAACGCTTAAATCTTTACCCTGAAACTGCGTGAATATATCTGTGAGTGATCGTAGCTTTGTTTTCCCCGTTTCCTTGTTTAGCTCATAGATCGAAACCTTATATTTATCGAGAATTTCCAGCCCTTTCTTTGTAGGGTTCATTAATCGCAACATCATACGCCTAAGGTTCGTACCCGCTAGCGTTCCCTTTATACCAGCGTTCGCAAGTAATCCAATAGCTGAGGCCGCTTCATTGAAAGATATTCCAGCTAAACTCATTGTTGGGGCTGCGAACTTCATAGCCTCACCCATTTCGGGTATTGTGGTGTTGCTGGATGCTTGAACCATCGCAAGAATATCAGATAACGCACCCATTTTCTTACTATCTATTCCGTACGCCGTTTGTATGTTTGTTACAATATCAGCTATCCTATCCAGCGGCGTATCTGAGATTGTGGCTAAGTTGGCAATAGGTAGGATCGAATTGTTTATATCCTCAATACCCAAACCTGCCATTGCCAGATATTTAGCCGCTCCCGCTACTTCAGTGGTTGTGAATTTAGTATCAACGCCTACTTTACGAACGTTCTTTTGCATTTCAGTAAATCGATCGCTGAAGGTAACCATATCACTATCCGTGGCTTTAAGGATGCTGCGTACGGTGGTCATGATATTCTCATATTGTGAGAAATCTTTCACGATCGAACCTATGCCATAACCAGCGGCCAACGTTCCAATAGTTCCCATACCGCCAAATCCTATTGATGCTGGGGTGTTTCGGCCTCTTATTCCTTGCGTACGTATATTAGATGAGGCTGAGGTCGTAACTTGCCTAGTATTGATCGTTACCGTCTTTCCCTTGATAGCGTTGATTCTTTTTTGCATCGTTGATAGCTGGGAATTTATACCCTTATCCACGTTGAATCTCACTGTTTTAGGTTTTGCCAACCGCCTATTCAGCTGGTTGTACTGTGCCGTGATTGCGTTCAATTTCTTACTAAGTTGATCTAGTTCCCGTATAATAGGAGGAATCGTTCTTTGTACTGTGTTTGCGAATTGAGTAAGAGACTTGCTAGCCTCATTCCCGTTGATGTCAATGTCGTACCTTACGTTATAATCCATTGTTTTTATATTTTGATTGATCGTTTAAGAATAGCTGAAATAGCTACATATAGGTGTATTTAGTACATTTCACCGGACAGCACTTACCCCAAAAGGTTAGCGCCTCAATTCCAGCACCGAACCAAAATGTTCGCCGCTTTAATCTCTGCACGTTAACGCTGGACTGTATATGATTAAATAGTATTAGCTTTTTTGAGAGCGCTTAACTGATCGGCAGCAAAGCGCCGGGTTTTTTGCGGATATTGTACCAGCTATCCGAATGGTAAGAATCGGGACTTGAAAAAACGTTCCCGGAAAATTAGGGAATATGATCTGGAAGGACTATCTTAAAACGAGACTTGAAAAAATCGGTCGGCGATTTGTGTGCTATCCGAACCCGCAGAGGCACCCACCTCTCTTTTTTTTGGAAATTCTAAGGGGCTTTATAGCCCTCGTATTTTTCCCTCTGTTTTCCTAGAAGTTGGTAAAAGTAACGAACGCTTATTTGCTTGCGCTGGTAGCTGGTAATCCGTTCTTACTTGATTTTAAGCGAAGTTGGATTTTCCCACTTCGCTGAAAGTGCCGATACCGTCATTCCCGCATCGGCTCGTATGTTGTGGTTTCAGTGTACCAAAAATACAAGTGTATCAAAATAAATCTATAGACCACTTATTTTATCACTGAAATCTGTATTGAAATAATTCTTTGATTATATTTGTTGCATTTAATATCTTTCTTACCTTTGTGCCATAATAATAAACAAAGTAGTTATGAAAGCGATAATTTATGCACGTGTTTCCTCTGTTACAGATAGACAATCTACCGACCGTCAAGTAATCGATTTGACTAAATGTATTTCCGATCGGGGATATAAATTAGTCGGGGTATTTTCGGAAAAGATCAGCGGGGCTACTAAGAACGCCGATCGTGCCGTACTGAATGATGCGATTAAATTTGTTCAAGAGAACAATGTAGAAATGATTTTCTTCTCTGAATTGTCTAGATTGGGTCGTAACGTATTTGAGATTCAAGAAACGGTAAAACGTTTAATTGATCTGAAAATCGATGCCTTCTTTCAAAAAGAATCGTTTCAGTTACTAGATGCGGACAAAAAACCTAATCCTTATGCCTCTATTATGATTGCTGTGCTGGGGACGTGTGCAGAAATCGAGAGAGAAAACATAAAGTTCCGCCTTAACTCTGGACGTAATCAGTATATCGCCAACGGGGGAAAGCTAGGAAGAAAAGAAGGTTCAAAGAAAACGAAAGAACAAAAAGCGGACGAATATAAGAAGGTGCTTTCAGATTTACGGGCGGGGAAATCTATTCGGGACGTTGCGAAACTGAATGAGGTTAGCCCTTCCACCGTGCAATCTTTAAAGAAAGAATTTGGAATCTCATAAAAGAAACATTTCCAGCCCGTGCAAGTGAAGCGGTTGATCGAAAAATATGGACTGGAATGATCCTAGCGACCCAATATATTCGAAAATCTTTCAATTGAATTTATATATATGGGTTTCATTAAAAAATATATGCAACCATGTACTGTTTATCGGACTTGTTGCGTATATTTGCCAACGAAAAGAGAAAAATATTATATTGTTGATTTTTGCTCTACTTTCAAAAAAATTTTCGATTGTTCTTTTAAGTAATGGCTAATGTGTTGTAAATGAGCGGTATATCCAATATACGTACTTTCGCACTCAAAATATAATATATTATAACGACATGAATAAATCTATCGGAACAATGATTATGACGACATCCCTACTGCTAGGTGCTTGCAATCCGGCTACGGATGTGAACGTGAAGGAGACCGGCGATAAGAACCTTATCGGGAAGTCGGACATCCGGATCAAAGATGGCCGCATGACCCCGGAGGCTTTGTGGGCCATGGGACGTATCGGCGGTATGAATGTATCTCCGGACGGGAAAAAAGTAGTGTATACGGTGGCGTATTATAGCGTACCGGAAAACAAGAGCAACCGTGAGGTCTTCGTGATGAACGCCGATGGATCGGATAATAAGCAAATCACGAAAACCGGATTCGCCGAGAACGAGGCCGTATGGATCAAGGGTGGAACCAAGATCGCTTTCTTATGTAACGAGAGCGGTAGCAGCCAGCTTTGGGAAATGAATCCGGATGGGACGGACCGTAAGCGACTTTCCGATTATGACAAGGATATCGAGGGGTTCGCTTTCTCTCCCGATGAAAAAAAGGTCTTGTTTATCTCGCAAGTAAAGACCGTAGAAAGTACGGCTGATAAATATCCGGATCTGGATAAGGCGACAGGGGTTGTCATCACGGATTTAATGTACAAGCATTGGGATGAGTGGGTGACTACCGCTCCGCATCCTTTTGTCGCCGATTTCGATGGTAAATCCATCAGCGATCCGGTGGATGTGATGGAGGGCGAGTTGTTCGAGAGCCCGGTGAAGCCGTTTGGCGGTATCGAGCAATTGGCTTGGAACGCTACCTCGGATAAGATTGCCTATACGAGCCGCAAAAAGACGGGTAAGGAATATGCGATCTCTACGAATTCGGACATTTATGTGTATGACTTGAATACGAGGCAAACGGCCGATATAACGGAAGAGAACAAGGGATATGATACGAACCCCACCTATTCTCCGGACGGAAAGAGCATCGCTTGGCTAAGTATGGAACGTGATGGTTACGAGGCGGATCAAAATCGCTTGATGGTAATGGACCTGGAGACGGGCGAGAAAACGTTCGTTAGCAAGGATTTTGACTCTAACGTGGATTCTTATTGCTGGAGCGCCGATTGCAAGAGCGTCTATTTCACGGGCGTTTGGCATGGCGAGTCGCAGGTTTATCAGATCGACTTGGCTAATGGCAATAAGATTACCCCGCTGACCGAAGGTATGTACGATTACGCTTCCGTGGCTCTTCTGGGCGATAAGCTGATCGCTCAACGTCACTCCATGAGCATGGGAGACGAGATCTATTCGATAGACTTGGCAGGGGATCATACGGTGACTCAACTCACGTTCGAGAACAAGCCTATTTACGACCAGCTTACGATGGGTAAGGTAGAGGAGCGTTGGATGAAGACGACGGATGGCAAGCAGATGCTGACGTGGGTTATCTATCCGCCTCAGTTTGATCCGAATAAGAAGTATCCAACCTTGTTGTTCTGTGAGGGTGGCCCGCAAAGCCCAGTTAGCCAGTTCTGGTCTTACCGCTGGAATTTCCAGATCATGGCGGCTAATGATTATATTATCGTGGCACCGAACCGCCGGGGTCTTCCCGGATTTGGCTTGGAATGGAATGAGGCCGTCAGCGGCGATTACGGCGGACAATGTATGAAAGATTATTTCACCGCTATTGACGAGGTAGCTAAGGAATCGTACGTGGATAAGGATCGCCTGGGATGCGTAGGCGCGAGCTTCGGTGGATTCTCCGTATACTGGTTGGCGGGTCATCATGATAAACGCTTCAAGGCATTCATCGCCCATGATGGTATCTTTAATATGGAAATGCAGTATCTGGAGACGGAAGAGATGTGGTTCGCCAATTGGGATATGGGTGGAGCGTACTGGGAGAAGCAGAACGCTACGGCTCAGCGTACTTTCGCTAACTCTCCGCATAAGTTCGTGGATAAATGGGATACGCCTATCCTTTGTATCCACGGAGAGAAGGACTACCGGATCTTGGCTAACCAAGGTATGGCAGCGTTTAACGCCGCGGTTCTTCGGGGTGTGCCGGCCGAGTTGCTGATTTATCCGGATGAGAACCATTGGGTATTGAAACCCCAGAATGGCGTTCTGTGGCAACGTACCTTCTTTGAGTGGCTGGATAGATGGTTGAAGAAATAAATAAAAAGGTTGGTTGCCTTGGCCCAAAACAAGATTCATAGCTTTTATCGATCGCTACATAGAATTAATCTATCGGTGAATTTATGGTAGTATCGGATAGTTTGGTTAGTTTTGTGCCATACAACCAATAAAAATTTTACAGTATATGAAAAAGAAATGGATTTGCACAGTATGTGGTTATGTACACGAAGGTGATGAGGCTCCTGAGTTTTGCCCTCAATGTAAACAACCGAAAAGCAAATTTAAGGAATTAGTAGAGGCAGAAGGCGCGTTGAAGTTCGTAGACGAGCATGTACTAGGTGTCGCTAAAGGTGTAGACCCCGTGATTCTGGAAGGTCTGAACGCTCATTTTATGGGAGAATGTACGGAAGTAGGTATGTATTTGGCCATGAGCCGTCAAGCGGACCGCGAGGGTTATCCTGAGGTAGCTGAGGCATTCAAGCGTTACGCTTGGGAAGAGGCTGAGCATGCGGCTAAGTTCGCTGAGCTTCTTGGCGACGTGGTCTGGGATACGAAGACTAACTTGAAAAAGCGTATGGAAGCCGAGGCTGGCGCATGCGAGGACAAGAAACGTATCGCTACATTGGCTAAACAACAGAACTTGGATGCGATCCATGATACCGTACATGAGATGTGCAAAGACGAGGCACGTCACGGCAAAGGATTTGAAGGTTTGTATAACCGTTATTTCAAGTAATTTAGAGGTATTAGTTATATGTTTTAAAGAGGGGCGTTCTGTGAAGAATGCCTTTTTTTTCATTTGATAAAGAAATTTTAGCCTTTCAAGAGAATAACGTGACTATATTTTATATACTTTTGTACACGCCAACCACAAGGAAAGATGCCGGAGTGGTCGATCGGGCCGCACTCGAAATGCGGTGAACGGGTAACTGTTCCCTGGGTTCGAATCCCAGTCTTTCCGCTTGATTATTAGATCTTTGCAATGATGATACTGTAGGTGATTTGTTCATTTAGGCCTCCTTACAGCCCTATTTAAGCAAGCTTTTTCTTAGGGCTTTTTGGACAAAGTGAAATTCTTGACGGCGGCTAGGTAGTCTTTTGCCTGCTTCGATTGTTCTCTTGTGTACACGCAATTGGAGTATCTGGCTTTTGAGGACATCTCCAATAAACGGCCATACTCGAAACTTATCTCGGGATAATGTGTGATCACATATCTTTGCTGAAATCCATGGCGGCCTATCCCAAAACTCTTATTCTCGCAGAAATAGACTTCGAAATCCTCATATTTCTTACCCTCCATGACTAACGGGAACATGAGATATCGTACGTAATGGAGGGCTGAGTAAAAAGACGTTGTTATGACCCAATCGGAGAACTCTTCTTTCTTGCCTAGATAATTGCAAACACTCTCATTATGTTTCGCGTGGTTTAGAGAATCCATCATTTATAAAATTTTGATGTAAGTATCGGCGGCCAGACTTTCCTCGTTTATATCGCAAGCCTTCTCTACGGGGATAAACGATATCATGATCTGAGGTTCCGCACGGGTGATGTCGTAGGCCGATTTATATAACGAACGGCAATAATCCTCATTGAAATATAGATCCTTGTCTATGGCTATAACAAAATCGGTATGATCCAATATGATCCGCATGAAGATGGAGGCACATCCCTTGCCCCGCAAATTAGCGTCGTAAAATGTTTTTATGATCTCGCAGGATCTCTTCATGAGATCACCCATATATATCATACCATCAGCAATCATGGCATGGCTTTGCTCGCCTTTCTTATAAGCGTCGATCAAGTCGTTGGCCGTATAGCAATTATCCATCAATGGGGATGTCATCCCGGTTTGATAGGAATGGTGTGTTGTTGTCTTATTGGTCGCTATATTCATTTATTGTTCCTCCTTACGCTGATATAACATTCGGGCATCGCTGATTGTTACGCTGCAAAACTATAAAAAAAACACAGCATTTACTATTGTTTTCCTTCCTTTCTTACGTTTTTTCTCCATTATCAAGGATATAGTCCGTATCCGAATAGCATACGGCCAACTTCTCCGGACATTCCAGCGTGATGATCTGTAGGAGCCAGCTATTGAGATAAGGGCCTAGCATGTCGAAGTCGAGGCTGCTTAGGTCGAGCGTGGCCAGAGGGTGTAAATGATCTTTCCGCTTGATAACTATAACTTATTAACGCAGAATACTAAATGAGGCATATCGATATTGCGATAATGTTTTATGAAATTTGCGATTTCCCTCATACCGTTTCTTAATGCTACTTTTTGAGAAGGGATATTGGTTTCTCGTATGATGGAGTATACTTTGTCGAAATTCAAGATATTGAAGGCGTATTCCTTACAAGCTATGGCGGCCTCGGTAGCATAACCTTTATGCCAGTATTCCGCCCTGAGCAAATAACCGATCTCTGGAACCTGTTGGCCATTGACTTCTTGATAGGTGAGACCGCATTGACCGATAAGCTCTCCGCTGTCTTTCTCTATCACCCCCCATAAGCCAAAACCATCGTTTTGATACCTCCTTAATTGCTTATCAAGCCATTCTTGTACCTCTTCTTTGCTGAACGCTCCCTCGTAAGCGTACATTACAATCGGATCTTGTAAAAGCTTACAGATATCATCAAAATCATCTTGTTTTAATTCCTTTAATAGGAGTCTCTTTGTCTCTAGTATCATATAAACCTCTCTTTCTGTATAGGTACTATTTTAGTACAAATATAGAGAATAAATCTTAGATTGTAACTGTCTTGATGTCTTTATACAGGGCGACCGCATCAAATTTAATCCTTAAAAAGCATAATAAGTCCAATCTATTGAAGTTATGGCTTACCTGTCTGATAATTAAGTGATAACAAAACATCGTAATATGTTAAAAAATATTACCATATATAGTAGCGGTGAATACTATCTATGGTAAACGGATTTAGATGCAATAGTAATCAGGTTTACCTCCGGGCTATTGTCATAACCTAGTTTAGGTTGACTCTTTCATGCTAGCGGGGTGGTTATAATCATCCCGCATAAACAAGATAAAACATGGAAACGATAAAAGTGAAAATCGATTGGAGCGACCATGATTTCGGGGCGGTGACCAAATGTGAGGCGCTGGGCGGTGTCGTTATCGTAACGGCAAAGACGCACGATGCGCTGATGTGACCTTCTGGGGAAATCTCTTTTAATGTATATCTCATTTTGTCTTTTCAAAATGTTGGTAATCCTTTGAGCGAGTCCAGTCGCCGCCCCAGGTAAATCCTCGTTTCTTGAATTCCTTGAAACATAAATCATCGTGATCGATCTTGTAAGGGAAGTTTGCGGAACGATCTATGTACTCTTTCGCGTTGTCCGGACTGTAGACGATTTTACCATTCACCTCTTTCACGTAGGGATTGTATCTGGGGTTGATGTCTATGGCGTATCCCATGCTGTGATTCGATAGTTTAGAGGTTCCCGATATAAAACGGAAATTGAAGGATGAACTATTGTTTGCTCGCATGGATCGTTCATCATCCGCGTTATACTCATCAATCAATACCATTCGCTCAATCGGATACTTAGCTTTGTATAGTGCCTTGAAAATCTCAATTAAGTCAGTACTTAGATCCTTGTTGCAAATAATCTCCCCGAGGCAGATCTCTTGTTCTATATTATAATGTAAGACTTTTAGATAACGTAAGTCCTCCCGTTTACTCGTACAGCCTTCCTTAAAGGACTTTTTATATATCCGATTGAAAATCGCTTCATTGATAGCTACACTTTCGAAGCAACGGTCGATACCAAAGCGCTCAACACTTTCTAAGTCTACCTTTTCTCCGGCTTTCCATCGCTCTAGAACGGATTGCCCTTTCGACACCTGCTCATTCGTAGGACTATCGTTCTTGCTTGTATAGGATGTCATTACAATAACACCCGAAATACTCAAAGCGCAATAAATTATTAGCTGTCTGATCTTCATTGATGTGATAGGCTGTTTAGTTAGAACATATCGCTCAAGGAATACCGGAGTTGATCCATCATCAACGGCACTTCCGCCTCCTCGATTCCCGCTACAAGAAGATCTGCGATGTCTTGATTGAACTGCTCTTGGAACTTCGGGAAATCACCGGACTCTTTCTCCACGGCTTTTTTATAGAAAGCAAGCGCTCCCTTGATATTCTGCAAGGCCCATTCCGTATGTCCCGCATTCAAGAAATCTTGGGTGTTGGGTTGATTATCCATGATCTTTTTGTAATAATTACGGGCCTGATCGTATTTACCGGTCAAGAAAGAGCACCAAGCGATCGGACGCCAAGCCTTCGTGCTTTTATTGTCCAGATAGTCTACCTTGAAATAATATTTAAGCGCCTCATTGTAGTTCTTGAGTTCAAGATGGCAATGGCCGATACATATTTGGATCGATAAATCATTCGGATTGAAAGCCTCGTAACGATGATAGTATTTCAACGCTTCTTCCGCTTGCTTTAAAGTACGGTAACAACCGGCGATCCGGCGAATCACCCATTTGCTGTCCGGATTGATAAGGTCCGCATGTAAATAAGCCTCCAAGGCACCTTGTATATCGCCATTCATCTGTTTGCAGTAACCGATCTTCTGGAATAAGATGTCGCTTTCTTGATTCGCGTCGGATAAGCGATTGTAGATCGTGAGCGCGTCAAGGAAGTAATTCTTCCGGAGATAAAACTCGGCGATAGTTGTCAAACTTTCCTCATCACTGACGTAAGGCTGTAAAATTGGCAGGTTATGGAAGTCTAGCGCAGAGCTAAATATGTCATCAAAATCCAGATGGCTTGGATAAAGTTTGAAGAAACGATATAAATCCTGTATATATTGTCCGGATATGATCTCCATTTTGCCCCGTTTACTGATCAGCTCCTCCTTGGTTTGCTGAATCATCTCGGAGGCTTGGCTACCAAATTGTCCCATCATCATTTGACGGGCTTGATCCGGTAACTGCATCATGCTGAAATAGAGGGAATATTTATCAGAGTTACACATAAATGCCGCTAGAGTCATGGAGTCGAGCATATCCTTTTCCGTTTGATTCTTACTCAACTGATTGCCAAAAGCGGAATGCTCGGTCGTGAATGGCATGAACCAGTTACCCAGTTCGCGGAAAAAGGGGAAATGCTTTAGGTGCACGAAAGTAGAGTGCATCACGTCCGCGCCTTCTTGTTGTAGCTCGCTGAATTCCTCCATTTTCTTTCCTAAGGAGCTATTTGATAGTATATTCTGCCACTCCGGATTCATCTCGTTGCCGAGAAGTTCCGGGTTGATATCCTTTAAGTTTATCTTTCGACTGATTTTAGGGCCTAGCTTGATCATCTCCGGAATGATCTCGTCTTGCAGCTTACGGGTGATCTTCTCCGTCTCACGGGCAAGGATAAAACGAAGGGTAATCGTGCGGATCGCTTTCGTTAAATTAGGGAATCCCTCGGATAAAGCCGCTAGCCGATCCGCTATCTGTGGATATAGGGCGGTGCGTTTTCTATAGGTATAAAGCGTCAGGAGAATCCCGATCAACGCACGGTAACGGATCTCGTCTTCTTGGAGATTGGCCGCGTCGAATAATAATAGCAGCTTCTCCTTATCGAAAGCGGCTTGCAGCCCCAGCATTAACGCCGATACGATCTGGCTACCGATCATAAAAGGCAACTCTTGATCGTTCAGTATGTTTTTGATAGAGGCTATTTCTTCCTTGTTAAGAGGATTAGAGGTCCAGATCTTGTTGAATAGCAGGATCGTGGAGGATTCTACTTGCTGCTGCTCCGTGAGGGTCCCGGTCGGGGTCTCTACCTTCACCAGAGCGGCGTTTCTCAACGTCTTGTGGAGCTGGTCGTAGTTTGTAAGTTCCTTTTCCGTCATTCGCCTACGGCTATAATAGGAGAGAGGCGAATCGACTGATAAGGCCTTGTGCCTCACCGCATCCGCTAGCTCATAGCTGGACGCGATCAAGTTGTTGTATATTTGGTCTTGCATCGGATCCTTAGCCCCCTCGATCCGGTATCGCAACATATATTTATAAGTATCTTGTAGCTCGTCCAACCTGTCTTGGAATGAGTACTCACGTATTCCCGCTATCAAACCTTGGAGAAAATCGAACGCGTTCTTTAACTCCTTATCGTCTAATGAACCGGTAATCCGGTTGTATGCTTTATTTATTTCTTGTATTGTCATATACTCTTAATAACAAATGGTATGCCAAAAGTATAGTATTTAGGCTAAACTTCCTATCTTTATGTACTATATTTTCATTCGCGAAGTGCGTGATCGCGAAGGGGATGATCGAAGTAGGCGATGAAGCCGCGAATAGGGACTTTTGGGGTATAATTACCCGAGAATGTCCCAAAAAATCCCGTAATATCCCGATTAATATGTTAATGCCAAAATCGTAATATCTTGTATATCACCCATATCCATGGATGGTCGTGTTTTGGCATATCTCTTGCCTTATATTTATCGATTACAGTAATATGAATAGATTGTTTAATTAAAATTCAAGAGTCATGAAAAAGGTATTAGTTGCAGTAGCATTGATGATGGGTATCGGTAGTTTCAGCGCATTTGCGGCAGAGACAAGTGTGGATTCAGTAGCAATCGCTTATGAGGTTAATCAAGATGATTTTGTTAAGGCCGAGGTGAAAGACCTTCCGGGAGTAGTAACACAATCGATAGAGAAATCTTATCCGGGCTCAGCGATCCAAGAGGTTTATGTAGCGGAAAAGACAGACGGGAAGCTCTTTAAGGTGATTTTGGTGATCGAGGGCAAGGAGGCTACCGCTATCTTTAATGAAAAAGGAGAAGAAATGAAGTAGTTATTAATGAATAGGATGTATCCTAGTTAGAAATAAATTCCATATTTCCCATTAGTCGTAAACAAGGAGCGCCTACCCGAAAAGGGTAGGCGTTTTTTTGCCGATTCTCCTTCTTGATTACGGATTGGAACTTCTTGATGATTTTGATAAGATGATGAGCGACTAGTCTATTAATGTGAAGGAACCTATGGAATCCTCATTTCGGGTATGAAAAAAATCCGTATATTTGCGCCATTAAAAGCGATTATCAGCCGGTAAGCTTTGAGCGTTGTTTTTACGAATATCTCACGATGAGTCTTTAAGGTTGATGTAAACTTTTGAAAACAAATATATTACGGTATAAAAATGAAGAATATCCGCAATTTCTGTATTATTGCTCATATAGACCATGGGAAAAGTACCTTGGCAGACCGTTTGCTTGAGTATACCAAGACAGTAGAGGGTAAAGACATGCAAGCTCAAGTGCTTGACGACATGGATTTGGAGCGTGAGCGTGGTATTACGATCAAGAGCCATGCGATCCAGATGAAGTATAATTATAAGGGCGAGGATTATATTCTGAACCTGATCGATACTCCGGGGCACGTGGATTTCTCGTATGAGGTTTCCCGCTCTATCGCCGCTTGCGAGGGCGCTTTGCTGATCGTGGACGCGGCCCAAGGTATTCAGGCGCAAACCATCTCTAACCTATATATGGCGATAGAGAATGACTTGGAGATTATTCCGGTGATGAACAAGATAGACCTGCCCAGCGCCATGCCGGAGGAGGT